>JAZNUD010000059.1:0-31846 GCA_045592085.1 Acutalibacteraceae bacterium
TAGCATCACTTCACGTGCCGCAAGGCACACTTAGTTCCAAAAAGAAAAAAGACAAGTCGAAAGACTTGTCTTTTTTCTTTTTGGTGACCCGGACGGGACTCGAACCCGTGTTACCGCCGTGAAAGGGCGGTGTCTTAACCGCTTGACCACCGGGCCAGATATATGGTAGCGGCAGTTGGATTTGAACCCACGACCTACCGGGTATGAACCGGTTGCTCTAGCCACTGAGCTATGCCGCCATATCGTTGCACTCTCAAAAGCGCTTGTTTATTATATTATATGATTCCCGTTTTGTCAACACATTTTTCAAATTTTTTCAAAAAATTTTTTCTTGCAGTTTTTCGGCAAAAAAACTTTCCTTTCGGGCAAAAAAACTGTCCGTTGCGTCTTGATATCAAATATCTGTTTTGATATAATTATTTTCATAAAATTATAATACGGAGGTTTTCTATTATGAGATGTGCAATCTACGGCGCAGGCTCTCTCGGAACAGTTCTCGGCGCTTATATGACTAAAAACGGTGCTCAGGTTGACCTTGTCAACCGCAACAAGGCTCACGTTGCCGCACTCAAAGAAAAGGGTGCTCACATCAGAGGTACGGTTGATATGACCGTTCCCGTTACCGCCCTCACTCCCGACGAAATGACGGGCACCTATGACGTTATCCTGCTTATGACAAAGCAGCTTCTCAACCCCGAGGTTGTTGCTTTCCTCAAGCCTTTCCTCGCTGAGGACGGCGTTATCGTTACCCTTCAGAACGGTATCCCCGAGCCGGGCATCGCAGAAATCGTCGGCAAAAACAGAACTATGGGCTGCACCGTTGAATGGGGTGCTTCTCTTGACGAGCCCGGTGTCTGCACACTCACAAGTGAGCCCGAAAGCCTTTCCTTCCATATGGGAAAAATGGACGGCATCACAGATGCACAGTTCAATATGGTAAAAGAGCTTCTTGAAAAAATGTGCCCCGTTCACTTTGAAGAAAATCTCATAGGCGCAAGATGGTCAAAGCTTCTCATCAATGCAACCTATTCGGGACTCGGCACTGTTGTCGGCGGCTGCTTCGGTGACGTTTCCGAAGTCAAGGACGCACGCAAGGTTGCAGTTCGCTGCATGAAGGAATGCATCGACGTCGGTCACGCAACGGGTGCTGAATTCGTTCCCGTTCAGGGCAAGGATATCACAAAGCTTTTCTATTATACCAACCCTCTCAAGCGTGCATTTGCGGAATTTCTCGTTCCCATCGCAATGAAAAAGCACAGAGCCATCGTGCCCTCAATGCTTCAGGACCTTCGCAACGGCAAGCCCTGCGAGGTTGATGCAATCAACGGCGTTGTCTGCGAATGGGGCAGAAAATGCAACGTACCCACACCCATCAACGACAAAATCGTGGAAATCATCAAAAAAATTCAGGCAGGAGAGCTTGAGGCTCAGGCATCGAACATCCGATTCTTCGACGAGCTTCTTTGATTGATATGGATATTAAAACAGGTCTTATTATGGAAGGCGGCGCAATGCGGGGAATGTTCACCGCAGGCGTCACCGATATAATGATGGAAAACGGAATAACCTTTGACGGCGCAATCGGAGTTTCCGCCGGTGCGGCTTTCGGCTGCAACTTCAAATCCAACCAGCCGGGCAGAGTTATCCGATACAACACAACATATTGCAAGGACCCCCGATATGCAGGTCTGCGCTCACTCATCAAAACGGGCAATCTTTACGGCGCTGAATTCTGCTACGTTGAGATTCCGCAGAAGCTCGACCTTTTTGACGAGGAGGCATTCGTCAACAACCCGATGGAATTTTACGTTGTCTGCACCGATATTGAAACGGGCGAGGTCATCTATCACAGATGCGGCGAAAGCGAAAACGAGCTTGAATGGTTCAGGGCATCCGCTTCCCTCCCCCTTGCTGCAAAGCCCGTTGAGGTTGACGGCAAAAAGCTGCTCGACGGCGGAATTGCGGATTCGATTCCCCTGAAATATTTCGAAAGCATCGGCTACAACAGAAACGTTCTTATCCTCACCCAGCCCAAGGGCTTCGTGAAGCCGAAAAACAAACTTGTTCCGATAATCCGACGTGCACTCAAGGAGTATCCCAAGGTTGCGGAGCTTCTGGCAAACCGCCACAACGATTATAACGAAACAACCGCATACATCGAAGAACGTGAAAAAAGCGGCGAGATTCTGGTTATCAGGCCTCCCGTTGCGCTCAACATCAAGCCCGTTTGCCGCGACCCCGAAGAGCTTCGCAGAGTTTATAATATCGGCAGAAAAGTCGGCGAAGAGATGCTTGAGCAAATCAAAGATTTCCTGAACAAATAACAAAAAGGACAGTTTTTTCAAACTGTCCTTTTCTTCTTTTACAGAACGTAGATTATGATATCTCTGTTACCCCAGTTATAGCACATATCCTCGTTGTTGAGATAAAGGTCAACGTCGGTGTTGCCCATTTCAACAAATCCGCCCGTATCAGCAGCGATGCAGTAGCCGTAAACGTAGCTTCCGTCAGCGGAAACAATGTAAAGCTCTGTACCGTAGGGATATTCGTTGGGGTCAACGGCAATGTGACCTGCCATGGGCTTTCTGCCCGAGGCTGTTGCAGGGTCACCCGTATAAGCCGTTGCCTTTGCCGAAACCTTGCTCTTGTATTTAACGGGTATTCCGTTTTTATCAAGCTTGAGGTCATCGGGAGTATCCAGCTCAGAGATGGGGGCCGTTGTGTTTCTGTAAGCGGAAAGAGTATCAACCTTCTTTGTGCCTACGCTGATGACCTCATCAACGGGCTCTTTGACGGTTTCTTCGCTTACAAATGTCTTTTCAACAAGAACGCCGTCGATATACTTTGCGTTATAAGTAACGCTCTTTTCGCCGTTAACGCCCTTGGTAGTTGTCTTTTTGTTGCCTACGGTGAGGCTTGAATCCTCAACTCTCTTTGTGTCGAATTCGATTTCTTCGTTTTCAACGAGAGGCTCGTACTTGACTCTCTGAATTTCAATGTGGGTGAAATCATCAAGCTCGGTATCAAGAGCAGGAGTAACGATATCGTGCTCGCCGAGAGTGATGCCCGCTGCACGAAGCGCATCCTCAACGGTGCCTTCTGCAATTGAGAGAGTGATTGCCGTGCCGTCATATTCAATGCCGACACCGAATGCTCTTTTGATGAATACGTTCATTCCGTCAAAGATAGGCTCATTCTTGTTAACGTCAAGCAAATCGCCCTCATTGAGGACAACCTCATTGGTTGTGAGAATATTTCCGAGTGTGTCGCCGTAACCAACGTAATAGCCTACAAGACCGTCATCTTCGATTCTGACAACCTTTGCTCTGTTGATTACGATTTTGCCGCCAACGGTTTCGCTGTAGCCCGTGAGAATGAGTCTGTCGTTTGCGCCAAGCTCAATGCCTGCCTCTTTGACAACCTCAACGGGGTCAGTTGTTTTAACAGAAACCGTTATGCTTTTTTCTCCGTCAACAATTTCAACCGTCATTGCCGAGTTGGCAGCCGCAAAAGCGGTAACGGTAACGGAAAACACAAAAAGCACTGTGATAACCGCCGTCAATATACGGAAGCTCTTCTTGTGCGTTTCCATTGCTTCGGAGTGCAATTTCTTAAACATAAAATTTCTCCTTATTTTGCGCATTAGTAATTTTTTGGTCTGTCTCAGGTGAGTAATTGACGCCTTTTTTGCGGCAATTATTCGAGGCTTTCCTCGATTTCCTTTTGCAACGCTTGCTATTATATTGACAAAAGTTTGATTTGTCAAATTTTTTGAGATTGATTTTTTATGCAGTTTGCACAAGCTATTTGACATATTTTTCCAAATTAACATTTGAATGCGAGTTACCCTCTGCAGTTTTTTGTCAAAAAGTGGTAATTCTTTTGTTGAAAACAGAAAAAGTTACAAATGGTTACAAAAGGGTTAAAAAAGGTTACATTTTTCTGATTTAGCAAAATAAATCAGGTTTTCGCTTTGCTTACAAAAACCGAAAACATCACCTCAATGCTTATTATTGACCAAAAAATTCCGTAAATGCATACTTTTGCCTTTTAATCCTCTTAAGAGTATATGAAACAGGAGAAAAACATATTACAGACAAAAAAGCACCCCGCATTTTTCAATACGGGGTACACTATATATAGTATTATATTAATATACATTATATATATGATTTCAGGCGAATAATTTCTCCTGAAAACCTTTTTCTTTATCCAGAAACCAGACACTTCCGCCGTCGTTTCCGCACATAACGGAGCACTTGCCGTTATCGTAAATAAACGCCGCACCGTTTTCGATTGCGAGTCCCGAATAATCCCTGCCTTTGACCGCTTCCTTGAAGCGCTGCCAATAATCGCTCTCATAGTGCGGACAGTTGCAGTAGGGCAGAAGTCCGAGGCAATCGACAAACATAAATTCGTGATTTTCTCCGCAATCGTCATACCCTTCGGCAAACCAGCACATAGAGCCAGAGCTGTAGCCCGAGAGAATAATTCCTTTTTCATACGCTTTCAGGAATGCGGTATCCGCACCCGTTTTCTTCCAGGTATCCATAAGGAATTTCAGGTTGCCGCCGCCTGCATAGACAATATCGCTTGAAAGAATCCTGCTCTCGATTTCGTCATAGGTGAGTGATTCATCGGTCAGCAAAAGCGGCGAAACCGATGCGCCGAGCTCCTCAAAAAGAGCAAAAATATCCTCATCGCCCTCCATATCGTCAAAGCCTGCCGTCGGCACGAAAAGCACCTTCGGATTGCTTTTGCCGCTCAATTCAACAATGCGCTCGAAAATCGGCATAACCTCTCTGTCGCTGTATCTTCCGCCGCCGATTCCGATGATGATTCCCATAGCAAAACCTCCGCTTCGTGATAAAATGATTTTACCACAGTCAGAATAATTCGTCAATTCTGTTGACATTTTCTCATTGTAGAGTTACCATAAAATATATGACATCAAGGGGGTATATATATAATGTATAACCGCAAGCTTTGCCTCGGGATTATGGAGGGCTTCGATATGCCTTATACCGAGCAGGTCAGGCTGATAAAAAATGCAGGGTTTGAGGCATTTTTTATTGATGACTGCAACAGACACGCACCCGTTTCGGAGCTTGTTGCTCTGGCGAAGGAGCTCGGAATGGAAATCCCCTCATACCACGCACCCTTCAACAAAAGCTACGAAATGTGGAAGCTTTCAGGCGAGGGCGATATCGGCAGAGACGGACTTATTGATTGCCTTGAGGTCTGCGCAAGACACGAAATTCCCGTTATGGTGACCCACGCATTCATCGGCTATGACGATTCCGTTGCATCGGAGGAGGCAGGCATCGAGCGATACGGTGCGGTTGCCGACAGAGCAGAGCAGCTCGGAATAACCCTTGCGCTCGAAAACACAGAGGGCGACGAATATCTCGGCGTGCTGATGGACGCTTTCAGAGACAAAAAGAGCGTCGGCTTCTGCTGGGATACGGGTCACGAGCAGTGCTATAACTACGGCAGGGATATGACTGCACTTTACGGAGACAGGCTCGTTTGCACTCACCTGAACGATAACCTCGGGGTAAGCGATTTCTCGGGCGTGCGCACCTGGCACGATGACCTGCACCTGCTCCCCTTTGACGGAATAACGGATTGGGATTCCGTTGCAAAAAGGCTTGTGAAGGCAGGCTACTGCGCACCGCTTTCGTTTGAGTTGAGCATCACAAGTAAGCCCGGCAGATACGATAACGATATTTACCGCAAAATGAAGCCGGAAGAGTATTTCGCCGCGGCATATAACAGAGCCTGCAGAGTGGCGGCTCTGGTTAAGAAATATGAAAGTGAGGAAAAGTAAAATGGCAGAAAATCAGAAACTTTCCAAGAAAGAAAATATTATTCAGGTCATTAAATTCGCGCTTTTCTCAAGCTCCGCAGGAATCATCCAGATGGCATCCTTTGCCCTCTTTATGGAAGTTTTCAAGATTGAGCACACCTGGTCCTATCTCATCTCCCTTGTGCTTTCGGTGCTCTGGAATTTCACCTTCAACAGAAAATTCACCTTCAAATCAGCCGCAAACGTACCCGTTGCGATGCTCAAGGTTGCGCTTTTCTATCTCGTATTCACTCCCCTTTCAACCTGGTGGACAAACGCTCTTTCGGGCAAAATCAATGAATACATAATCCAGATAGGCACAATGATGATAAATCTCGTTACCGAATATCTCTACTGCCGCTTCGTGGTTTACAGAAATTCGATGAACACAAACGGCAAAAAAGAGGAATCGGAAGAAAAAACAGAAGAATAAATAACAAAAACGGCTCGGGCATTTCTGCTCAAGCCGTTTTCTTTTTTCATCAATACCAGAGGAAGCCGAGGAGAAGAATTCTAATCAGCATCTGCCACCAGGCATAGGTTACGTTGACGGAGAATTCATCTGTGAACCCCTTATAAGTTACGGTGATTTTGTGCGAGCCGATGGTTTTGAAGGTCGTCGCAGGCACTTCATATCCCTTTGTGACGGTTTCGGTTGCGCCGTCGTCATACTCAACGAGCAGCTTCATTCCGCTTGTTGAAAGGCTCTGCTTATAGTAATAATCCGTTTTGTCGGGGAATTTGCTGATGCTCATTCCGACAACGGTCTTTTCAACGGGAGCACTGACGGTGATTTCAAACGTGTCGGACTTGCCTTTATAGGTTACTTTAACCGTCTTTGTACCCGTACCCGTTGCGTAATTCGTATCAAGCTCATAGCCGCTTGTGACGGTTGCCTGCGTGCCGTCGGAGTAATTAACGGTCAGCACCATACCGCTTGTGTTGATTTTTTCGCCTGCGGTATAAGCAAGCTTTGCAGGCAGAGTTTTGATTTCGACTGAATCGATTTCCTTCTCAACAGGGACGTCCGTTGCCTCAAAGTCGATGCCGTTTTCGATGGCATAGGTATGAGCAAATGAGCCGTGCTTAACCGTGAGAGTGAGGTTATCGCAGTCACGGAATGCGTTTGTGCCGATTGCGGTGACGGATTCGGGAATCACAAGCGTTTCAAGGGCTGAACAGCCGTCGAAAGCACCTATTCTGATTTCCTCAACGCTTGAAGGAATTGTAACGTTTTTGAGTGCCGTGCACTTTTCAAAGGCTTTTTCGTCAATGAACTCAATTCCGTCGGAAAGAACAGCGGTTTCAATTCCCGAGTTATAGAACGCTCCCGACCAGCTCTGTACACCTGCAGGGAGAATAACTGTTTTCAGGTTTTTGCAGCCGCCGAATGCCTGAGGCCCGATTGCGGTGACGGATGAAGGAATATTGATTTCGGAAAGTGCCGAGCAGAGATTGAATGCATATGCACTGATTGTTGTCAGACCCGAAGGCAGAGTGACCTTTGTCAGCTTGGTGTTTGAACCGAATGCCGAGTCCGCAATACTCTTCACACCTGCAGGAACGGTATACTGCGTTGCGGCTTTACCGTTGGGATACTGAATGAGCGTTTCGCCGTCGATATCAAAAAGCACACCGCCGACAGCCTTGTATTCCTTGTTGCCAGATTTAACGGTATATTCTTCAACCTTTGCGCAGTTGAGAAATGCGTTCAAGCCGATTGAGGTGACGCTCGCAGGAATGCTCACGCTTTTAAGAGCCGAGCATTTTTTGAAGGCCTCCTTGCCGATGCTTGTAACGGTTGAGGGAATTTCAATCTCCTCAAGAGCGGTACACGCAGCAAAGCCTTCAAGCGGAATCGTCTTGAGGTTTGAGGGAAGAGTAATCTTCTTCAGGCTTGAGCAATAGCGGAATGCCGCAATGCCGATTGTGCAGTCCGAGCCCTCAAAAACGATTTCTCCGAGCTGATAGCAGTTTTCGAATGCGGAATTGCCCACGCTCGTGACACTTGCGGGCACGGTAACCTTCGTTATACCCTCAATGTCCTTGAAAGCGCTCTGGCTTATAGCCGTGACGGGTCTTGTCACGATTTTTTCTTCGCCGTCAATCCTTACAAGCTCTGTATGGGTCGAAGGAATGTTTATCTCGCCGTAAGCCGCCGAAGTACAGCCGCTTAAAATGAAATATCCTTCAAATTTTTTGCTTTCATCGGTATAGTTATAGGAAAATGAAAGATAGCTTTCACCTGCCGCATTCGCAAGGATGCCGAAGCACGAAAGCGAAATCACAATCACAAACATAACCGATAATATCTTTTTGAATATGTTCATTAAGAACCCCCCGAATAAATATATCGTATTTTGTATTATACATTATTTAATAAAAAAATGCAATATCATTAAAAAATGTTTAAAAACAGTTGATAAATTATTGACAAACCTATGCACAATTACTAAAATTATCTTGAGTAATTTTTATCAGGAGACTTTATATATGAAAGACGAAAAAGGCAATTTTTATAAACCCGAAAGAGGTTCAACCCCCTCGCCCGACCACATTATGCTCGCCTTCTGCGGCGATGCAAAAACTCAGATGGCGGTTGCGTGGCGCACCGATGCCGAAACCGAAGGCGGCTACGTTGCCTATTACGAGGTCGGCTCGGATTCCGTTATCAGGGTTGATGCAATTTCAGAAATCAAGGAAACCGATATCGATATCAGCCGATACAATTGGGCAAAGCTCAAGGGTCTGAAAAGCGGAACGAAATACGCCTACACCGTCGGTACGGATACGCACAGAAGCGAGGAATTCACCTTTGAAACCGAGCCCGAAAACCTCAGTAAATTCAGCTTCATCGTTATCGCCGACCACCAAAAAGGCGATCCCTGTCACCTGCCCGATTATTCCTGCGTCAACAGAATGCTCAAAACCGCCCTTGACCGTCATCCCGAATGCCGCTTCATCTTCACCGCAGGCGATAACTGCGATAACGGTCAGAACGATCTGCAGTGGAACGGTATGTTCGAGGGTATGAAGGGCATCATCGAGAGCCTGCCGTATATGATGACGACGGGCAACCACGATAACAGAGGGTTTATCACATATTTCCCCGAGCCGACGGGCAAATTCTATCTCGAACACGCCGATTTCTTCGATTTCCAGTTCGGCGGAGTTTATCCCGACAACGGTCCCGAAGGCTATACGGGCGAAAACTATTCTTTTGATTACGGCAACGCACATTTTCTCGTGCTCGGCATAAACGCACCCGATAAGGTCGCCCCCTGGGCATACGATGACCTGCAGGCAAGCGACAAAACCTGGAAGCTCGGCGCATACCATTTCCCGATTTATCCCGTTATGCCCGAGGGTCAGAATAACGATGCCTATCCCTGGCTGCGCAAACCCATCGAGGAAGGCAGACTCGACATTCTCTTCGCAGGCCACGAGCATTCGTTTGCAAGAACGTATCCGCTCAAGGGTGACGAAATGTTTGACAGACCCTCGCAGGGCACAATCAATTATATCACGGGCAACGGCGGCGGAAATATCTACCACTCCAACGCCCGAAAAATCTGGCATTGCGCATTTTATCCGCAGGAGGAGCGTATGCCCTCCTATACCCTCGTTGAAATTGACGGCAGCGTGCTCACCGCAACCGCCTATATGGAGGACGGAAGAATCATCGACGTGCTGACAATCGACAAGGATAAGGATATGATTCTGCCCCACGCACTCGCACCCACCTGGGACTGGACGAAAATGGCGTTCAAGGGCGATATGCTTGAGCTGATTTCCAGAGAGCTTTACGCACAGAACAAGGACGGCATATGGTATGCACCCTTCGGCGTTATCATTCAGTTTATCGGCGGCAAGGTAATCAAGGAAAAAGATACGCTTTACTGCGAGGCTTACGGTCATCACGCAACGTTTACCGTCGGCAGTAACAAGGCATTCACCGACCTCGGTACGGTTGAAATGAGCGGCGAAGCCTATTTTGACAGAAACCAGCTTTACGTCCCCGTTGACGAAAGCGCAAAAATATTTGAGATGGAATGGTATCACGCAAAGAGAAACAATTTCATCAACTGGAATACCCCCAGCGAGGATAAGCCCTTATGCAAGCATCCCGAATGATATAAACGGAATAATCCTGAAAGGAGAAAACTATGCTTTACAAAAAGAATTCCGCTCCCGAGCTGACTCAGGAGCTTTTCAGAAACCCTACCTGCGAATACAGAGGCACTCCCTTCTGGGCATGGAACAGCGACCTTAAATCCGAGGAGCTTCAGCGTCAGATTGAGATTTTCAAGGAAATGGGTCTTGGCGGCTTCCATATGCACGTGCGTACGGGTATGTCCACCAACTACCTTTCCGAGGAGTTTATGCAGCTCGTCAAGGACTGCGTTGACAAGGCTGACAGAGAAGAAATGCTTGCCTGGCTCTATGACGAGGACCGCTGGCCCTCAGGTGCCGCAGGCGGACTTGTCACAAAGGATGAGGAAAACAGAGCAAGATGCCTGCTCCTGACAACCGAGCCCTGCGATAACAGCGGCGAAGCTCAGGCTGAAAACATCGATTCAAGAGCCGAGGGCGGCAGGAACGGCAAAGGCTATCTCATCGCCTGCTACGATATCGTGCTGGACGAAAACGGCTGCCTTAAAAGCTATGACGTAATCGGCGAAAACGATGCCGCCGAGGGCACAAAATGGTATGCCTACCTCAAAATCCACGCTCCCTCACCCTGGTATAACAATCAGACCTATCTCGACACTCTCAGCAAAAAGGCGGTCAAGCGCTTCGTTGAGGTCACTCACGATAAATATAAAGAAAAGGTCGGCTACGGCTTCGGCGAAACCGTTCCCGCAATTTTCACCGATGAGCCGCAGTTCACAAGAAAAAGTCAGCTCCCCAATTCAACCGATAAATCCGACGTTCAGCTTCCCTGGACAGACGATATCCCCGAAACATACAAAGCTACCTACGGCAGCGACATTATTCCTGCAATCCCCGAGCTTTTCTGGGATTTGCCCGACGGTAAGGTTTCGCTCGCGCGTTACCGCTATCACGACCATATTTCCGAAAGATTTGCAGATGCCTTTGCCGATACCTGCGGCGAATGGTGCCGCAAAAACGGCATCGCCCTGACAGGTCATATGATGGAAGAGCCCACTCTCGCAAGCCAGACCGCCGCACTCGGCGATGCAATGCGCTCATACAGAGGCTTCGACCTGCCCGGCATCGATATGCTCTGCGCAAGCTTTGAATTCACAACCGCAAAGCAGGCTCAGTCCGCCGTTCATCAGTTCGGCTACGAGGGTATGCTCTCCGAGCTTTACGGCGTTACGGGCTGGGACTACGATTTCAGAGGCTATAAGCTCCACGGCGACTGGCAGGCTTGTCTCGGCGTAACAATCCGAGTGCCTCATCTTTCATGGGTTGCAATGGGCGGCGAAGCAAAGCGCGATTACCCTGCTTCAATCCATTATCAGTCCCCGTGGTACGGCAAATTCTCCTACGTTGAGGACCATTTCGCAAGAGTTAACACCGCTCTCACAAGAGGTAAGCCCGTTGTTAAGGTCGGTGTTATCCACCCCGTTGAAAGCTATTGGCTCCACTGGGGTCCCAACGATAAGACAGACCTCATCAGAAGCTCGATGGACGAGAAATTCCTCAGCCTTGCCGAATGGCTGCTCAAGGGAAGCATCGACTTCAACTACATCAGCGAATCCCTTCTTCCTACTCTTTGCGAAAGCGGCAGTGCACCTCTTAAGGTCGGCAAGATGGAATACGATGCGGTTATCGTGCCCGATTGCGAAACTCTTCGCTCAACAACACTTGAAAGACTTGAAGCCTTCCGCAAGGCAGGCGGCAAGCTCATCTTTATGGGCAACGCTCCCTTCCTCGAAGACGGCATTGAATCCGACAGAGGCAAAAAGCTTTATGCTGAATCGCAGGTTATCCCCTATGACAGAGAAAAACTTCTCACTGCTCTTGATGACAACCGCACCGTTACTCTCCGCTACAGAAACGGTAAGCTCTCCGACGAATTCATCTATCAGCTTCGCCGTGACAACGGCTGCAACTGGCTTTTCGTCAGCCGCTGCTGTGAGCCCGAAAACAAGGATATGGTCAGAAGCAAGAATATGCGCATAACCGTCAGAGGCGAATTCACTCCTTATATTTACAACACTCTCAACGGCGAAATCGAAGCCGCTGAATACGAATATATCGGCGGAAACACCGTCATCAGCAAGGAAATGTTTGAATACGACAGCCTCCTGCTCAAGCTCGTTGACGGCAAAAACGCTTCCGCTGCAAAGGCTGAAGAAGCCGAATTCGGCGGAAAGGCAGTGAAGCTCCCCGCATTCGTGCCCTTTACCCTCTCCGAGCCCAACGTGCTCCTGCTCGATATGGCTGAATTCAGGGTTGACGGCGGCGAATATATGGATGAGGAAGAAATCCTCCGTCTTGACAACGTTGCAAGAAATATTCTCGGCCTGCCCGAAAGAGGCGGTCAGGTTGCACAGCCCTGGGTTGTTGAAAACGAAACGCCCACCCACACAATCACCCTGCGCTTCACAATCAACAGCAGCGTTGAATGCCCGGGTGCAATGCTTGCCCTCGAAGATGCAGAAAAGGCAACAATCGTCTTTAACGGCAACGAAATACCCAACGATACCGTCGGCTGGTTTACCGACAAGGACATCAAGACCGTCAGACTCACCGATATCGTCAAGGGAGAAAATATCCTTGAAATCACCCTGCCCATCGGCAAACGCACAAACACCGAGTGGTGCTATCTGCTCGGCAATTTCGGCGTAAGCGTTGCAGGCAGAAAGGCTCAGCTTATCCCGATACCCGAGAAAATCGGCTTCGGCTCAATCGTTAATCAGGGTATGCCCTTCTACGGCGGCAATATCACCTACCATCTTGAGGTTGAAGGCAGCGCAATGCAGATTGAGGCAACGAGATACAGAGGCGCAATCATCGACGTTAAGGTTGACGGCGAGAAGAAGGGCGATATAGCATATCCCCCCTATATTCTCGGTATCAACGGACTCGAGGACGGAAAGCACAAGGTCGATATCACCCTCTACGGCAACCGTTATAACTGCTTCGGCTCGGTGCATATGGCAAACTCCGCACGCCAGTGGCACGGTCCCGATGCTTGGCGCACAACCGAGGACGAATGGAGCTACGAATATATTCTCAAGGAAGTCGGCATTCTCAAGAGCCCCGAAATCAGAGCAAAATAAAAGCAAAAAGGCCGTGTGCAAAATCTGCACACGGCTTTATCTTTTTATTCAGTTATTGCTTCAATGATTTTTTTCATCAGTATGTAGAGCGGCTTGCACTCAAGCCGCCGCAAAACCGAAGCATATCAACGGCGTGATGTGGGCATCACGCCCTACACGGTTTGTAATGAAGAGCGAAAAATTTATGTCTGCAAATCACAAGGTAGGGGTTGGCGACCCCGACAACCCGACAGACCGCAGGTCTGAACCGTTTTAACGGGACGCCGACTCGCCGTCCCCTACAAAACGCAAAATCACTCCGCAAAACAAGTTGCCTGCACACAGTTATAAGAGGCTGGCTCACAAATTATTCTTCAATTGCTTCAATCAGCTTATCCATTGCCATTTCGAGAAGCTCGAAGGGAATATTCAGGGGCGGAAGCAGGCGCACCTTTGTTTTTGCGCTCAATACGAGAACGCCCTTTTTCATTGCGGCGGCGATAACTTCCTTTGCAGGCTTTTCGCATTCAATGCCGAGCATAAGTCCTCTGCCCGAAACCGCCTTGACGCCCTTGACTCCGCTGAGCCTTGAAACGATATATTCGCTTCTCTTGCAGACACCTTCGAGCAGTTCGTCATCGAGCCTTGAAAGGATGCTCAACGCACCTGCGCAGCAGATGGGGTTGCCGCCGAAGGTTGAGCCGTGAGAGCCGGGAGTGAGAATATCCTGCACCTTTTCGCCGAGCATCGTGCAGCCCAGAGGCAGACCGCCTGCAAGACCCTTTGCCGTTGAAACGATGTCGGGAGTTATGCCGTAGTGCATATAGCTGTAAAGCTTACCCGTTCTGCCGTTGCCCGTCTGCACCTCGTCGATGATAACGAGCATATTCTTTTCCTTGGCGATTTCGCAGACACCCTTGACGAAATCATCGTCAAGAACATAAACTCCGCCTTCGCCCTGAACGGTTTCCATCATAATTGCGGCGCAATTGTTATTCTCAGCAAGCTCCTTTACGGAATCAAGGTTATTCGCTTCGGCATAAACGAAGCCTTCGGGGAAGGGTCCGAAATCGGTGTGGAAAGTATCCTGACCCGTTGCGGCAAGAGTTGTTATCGTTCTGCCGTGGAAGCTGTTTTTGAGAGTGATTATCGTGTGGTTGCCCTCACCCTTATTGACAAGTGCCCATTTGCGAGCCGCCTTGATTGCGCATTCGTTTGCCTCCGCACCAGAATTCGAGAAGAAAACCTTCTTCATTCCCGTTCTCTTGCAGAGCATTTCCGCAAGTTCAACGCAGGGCTTTGTATAATAAAGATTCGATGTGTGTCCGAGCATTGAAGCCTGAACGGTTATCGCCTCAAGCCATTCATCATCCGCAACACCGAAGCTGTTAACGGCAATTCCGCTTCCGAGGTCGATATATTCGTTGCCTTCCTCATCGTACATCAGCGCACCGTTTCCCTCCGTAAGCTCAAGGGGGAATCTCGCATAAGTACCTGCAACATATTCTTTATCCTTAATGACTGTACTCATTTTTTATCCTTTCTCAGCTCTGCACAAACATTGTGCCGATACCTTCATCGGTCAGAATTTCAATCAGCAGTGAATGGGGCACTCTGCCGTCGATGATGAACACCTTCTTGACACCTCTGCGGATTGCCTCTCTGCAGCAGTCAACCTTGGGAATCATACCGCCCTTGATGATGCCGTCGTTTACGAGCTCGGAAATCTCGCTGACGTAAACCTTGGGAATGAGGGTTGAGGGGTCGTTCTTATCGCGGAGAATACCGTCGATATCGGTCATTGAAATCATACTCTCTGCGCAAAGCTCGCCTGCAATCTTTGCGGCGGCTGTGTCAGCGTTGATGTTATAAACGTTGCCTTCATCGTCAACACCCGTGGTTGAAACAACGGGTACGTAGCCCTTTTCGAGAAGGTCGTTGATGATTTCGGTGTTGACGTCGGTGATTTCGCCGACGAAGCCGAGCTGCTCATCCTTCATAACGGACTTGATGAGATGACCGTCCGCACCGCAGATGCCGACAGCCTTGCAGCCCTTGCTCTGGAGCAGACTGACGAGGTTTTTGTTGACCTTGCCTGCAAGCACCATCTGAACGATATCCGCAGTTTCCTTATCGGTTACACGCAGACCGTTGACAAACTTGCTTTCCTTGCCGATTTTGCCGAGCATTTCGGTAATTTCGGGGCCGCCGCCGTGGACAAGCACAACCTTGATGCCAATCTGTGAAAGAAGCGCAACGTCACCCATAACGGCATCCTTGAGCTCCTCGTTAATCATTGCGTTGCCGCCGTATTTGATAACAACGGTCTTGTTTGAATATTTTTTGATGTAAGGAAATGCCTCAGCGAGGACTCTTACTCTCTGTGCGTTTGAAATCTCCATTTTATTCACCTTATGTTCTCTGATCAAGTTCTGTAATCGCCGTTGATTTTGACGTAATCGTATGTAAGGTCGCAGCCCCAGGCGGTTGCATCGGATTCGCCGCTCTTGAGGTTGATGAGCACCTGAATTTCTTTTTCGGTAAGGATTTCCTTTGCCTTTTCTTCGCTGAATTCAACGCCCGAGCCGTCAACGCAGACAACGATTTCGCCTGCAGCGGACTTGAAGGCAACGTCAATCTTCGTTACGTCAACGTCAGCACCGCTGTAACCGATTGCGCAGAGAACTCTGCCCCAGTTTGCGTCTGCGCCGAACATTGCCGCCTTGAAGAGCGACGAGCAGATGACCGACTTTGAAACGGTGACTGCGGTTTCCTTTGAAGCCGCACCCGTAACGATGCATTCGAGGAGCTTTGTTGCACCCTCGCCGTCGCCTGCAATCATTCTGCAAAGATAGGTTGTGACCGCCTTGAGAGCCTTGCAGAATTCATCGAAATACGCGCCCTCCGAGGTGATTTCTTCGTTACCTGCCATACCGTTTGCAAGCACGGAAACCATATCGTTTGTTGAGGTATCGCCGTCAACGCTGACCATATTGAAGGAGCTCTTGACGTCCTCGCTCAGCGCCTTCTGAAGCATTGCGGGGGAAATCGCAGCATCGGTTGTTACGAAGACAAGCATCGTTGCCATATTGGGATGAATCATACCCGAGCCCTTTGCGATACCGCCGATTCTGCATTCCTTGCCGCCGATTTCAAATGAGAAAGCGATGCTCTTTTCAACGGTGTCGGTTGTCATAATTGCGTTTGCGGCATCAGCCGAAGCGTCGCCGAGGCTCTCAACGAGAGCGGGAATTCCGTTTGCAATGGGCTCGATATCAAGAGGCTGGCCGATAACGCCCGTTGAAGCAACGATAACGTCGGTTGCGCCGATTCCGAGCTTTTCGGAAAGAAGCTCACACATCTTTTCGGCAATCTCAATGCCGTTTGCGTTGCAGGTGTTTGCGTTGCCGCTGTTGCAGATAACTGCCTGCGCATAGCCGTCGGCAATGTTGCTCTTTGTGACGGTTATGGGAGCGCCCTTGACGAGGTTGGTTGTATAAACACTTGCCGCAGCAGCCTTCTTTTCGCTGAAAATGAGGGCAAGGTCTTTTTTTGTTTTATTCTTTCTGATTCCGCAATGCACGCCGCTTGCGGTGAAGCCTTTTGCGGCACAGACGCCGCCGTTAATCTGTTTCATTTTTATGTATTCCTTTCGATTAAAGAGCAAGTCCCGTTTCGGGGTCTGCACCCATAAGAATATTCAGACATTCAACTGCTGCGCCCGAAGCGCCTTTGCCGAGATTATCGTATCTTGCGATGAGGAGAATTCTATCTTCATTTCCCTTGACGGTAATCTCCATGCAGTCCTTGACGGCAAGAGCGTTTGCGTTGAGCATTGCATCCTCGCCCAAATCCTCTGTATAGCGGACAAACTTGCCGCTGTAGAGTGCTTTATATGTATTGATAATATCTTCAACCGTTTTGCCCTCGGCAAGATTCGCCTTGAAAAGAGGGACGGTAACTGCCATTCCGCTGTAGAAATCCGAAACAATCGGGCAGAATACGGGAGCATTCTCAATGCCCGTTACGGCTTTCATTTCCTTGAGGTGCTTGTGCTCCTGAGTGAGAGCATACTGACGGGGTGCGGCATATTTCGTGCCCCTTGTGCCGCTTTCATATTCGGCAATCATCTTCTTGCCGCCGCCGCTGTAGCCTGTGATTGAGTGGCAGGTCAGCAGAGCATCGGCAGGCAGGATTCCTGCCTTGACAAGCGGATAAACGAGGGCGATGAAGCCGCTTGCGTGACAGCCGGGCACCGCAACTCTCTTTGAGCCTCTGATTTTTTCAAGATGTTCGGGCGAAAGCTCGGGGAAGCCGTAAGCCCAATCGGGGTTCGTGCGATGAGCCGTTGAGGTATCGATAACCTTTACGTCGGGATTATCAATCAGCGAAACGGATTCCATTGCCGCCGCATCGGGCAGGCAGAGAAAAGCGATGTCGCAGGAATTGAGAGCTTCCTTTCTGGCGGAAGCATCCTTGCGCTTCTCCTCGGGAAGCGTGATAAGCTCGATATCCTCTCTTATGTTAAGGCGGTCAAAGATGCGCAGACCTGTTGTGCCCTCTTTGCCGTCAATAAAAATCTTCGTTTTTTTCATAGCTGTACCTCGGGAATTAATATACGCATAATTATACATATCATTTTGCATAAAGTCAAGGAATAATTGCATATTCATTCGTATTTCAGCGAAATTATGCAATATTCATTCTGTTTTGCGGTGGGTTTGTGCAAATTGCGGTTATTCTTTTCTCAAAACCTTGCTTTTGGAGGCAATCTCGTTTCCCGACTGCCTGCCGTCGAAATATCTTCTGATGTTTTCGAGCGTGATATCCGCAATTCTTTCAAGAGCCTCGTGGGTCAGGAATGCCTGATGCGAGGTGACGAGCACGTTGGGCATCATAATCAGCCTTGAGAGCACGTCATCCTTGAGTATGCTTTCGGAATAATCCTCATAGAAAAATTCACTCTCTTCCTCGTAAACGTCGAGACCTGCGCCTCCGACCTTACCGCTTTTGATGCCCTCGATAAGAGCCTCGGTATCAATCAGCGCACCTCTTGAGGTGTTGAGAATGAACACCTTATCCTTCATCATTTTCAGCGAAAAACTGTTGATGAGGTGGTAGGTCGAGCTGGTCAGGGGGCAATGGAGCGAAATAACGTCGGAGCGTGCAAAAAGCTCCTCAAGAGAAACGTATTCAAGATAGCCCTGCGACGGATAGGGGTCGTAGGCGATAACGTTCATACCGATTCCCCTGCAGATTTCGATGAAAGCCATACCGATTTTGCCCGTACCGACAACGCCGAGCGTTTTACCGTGAAGGTCGAAGCCGACAAAGCCGTTGAGGCTGAAATTGAAATCCCTTGTTCTGATATACGCCTTGTGGGTTTTGCGCACAAGGGTCAGCAGAAGAGCGAGTGCGTGCTCCGCAATTGCGTTGGGAGAATATTCGGGCACTCTGACAACGGTGATATTATCCTTTGCCGCCGCAAGGTCAACGTTGTTATAGCCTGCGCATCGGAGTGCGATAAGCTCAACGCCGATTTCCTTGAGCACCGCAATCGTTTCCTTGCCGATATCGTCGTTTACGAATGCGACAACAGCCTTCGTGCCCTTCGCCATAACCGCAGTTCTCGGGCTGAGCTTTGATTCAAAATACTCAATCTCAACACCGTACTGCTCCTTGAGGCTGTCGAAATATATTTTGTCATAGGGTTTCGTATCAAAAAATGCTACCTTTTCCATAAAAAATCCTTTCATAAAAGTATCCCTTCGGAGTTATTTTGACCCGAAAGGATATTTTTATTATTTCAGCTTATGGATAAAAAGACCGCTCAGGAGCTTAGGCTCGAACCAGGTTGATTTCGGAGGCATAAGCTGACCTGCATCGGCAATATCCATCAGCTCACGAAGAGTTGTGGGGTACATCGAGAACGCAAGGCACATATCGTCGCTTGCTCTCCTCTCAAGCTCACCGAGACCTCTGATGCCGCCGACAAAATCGATGCGCTTATCTGTTCTGGGGTCATCGATTCCGAGGACGGGAGAGATGAGATTGCTCTGGAGAATCGAAACGTCGAGCGAAGCAACGGGGTCGGATGAATCGAAGGTGCCTTCCTTTGCGGCAACCTTATACCACTCACCGCCAAGAAGCATACCGAAGGTGTGTGCCTCGGTGGGCTTATATGCGGAAGTGCCGACCTTTTCAACGGTGAATTTTTCGCTGATTTTTGCGATAAATTCTTCTTCAGTGTTGCCGTTAAGGTCTTTCATCACACGGTTATAGTCCATAATTTCAAGCTCGTTGCAATCGAAAAGGACTGCAAGGAAGAAGTTGAATTCCTCGCTGCCGTTATAATCGGGATTCTGCTCACGGCGTTTGAGACCGACCTTTACTGCGGAAGCGGCTCTGTGATGACCGTCGGCAATATAGAGATAGTCAACGCCCTCGAAAAGGGATGCGATCTCAGCCGTTGTTTCGGGGCAATCAATAACCCATACGGTGTTGCCGATGCCGTCATCCGTAACGAAATCGTAAACGGGAGCGTGGCTCTTTGTCCACTCACCGAGAATCGCCGCAACCTTTTCCTGCGGACGGTAGGTGAGGAAAATCGGGCCTGTATTTGCGTCGCAGTAATCAACGTGGTTGATTCTGTCCGCCTCTTTATCGGCTCTGGTGAGCTCGTGCTTTTTGATGATGTTGTTGATATAATCGTCAATCGAAACGCAGCCGACAAGACCCGTCTGTGCTCTGCCGTTCATAACCTGACGGTAGATATAGAATCTGCTTTCGCCGTCCTGGGCGCAAACGCCGTCGGAAACGAGCTTATCAAGATTCTCCTTTGCCTTGAGGTAAACCTGCTCGGAATAGAGGTCGGTGCCCTCGGGCAAATCTATTTCAGCCTTGTCAACGTGAAGGAAAGAATAAGGATTGCCCTTAACCATCTCCGCCGCCTCTTTGCTGTTCATAACGTCATAGGGCAAAGCGGCAACCTTTGAAGCGAATTCGGGATTGGGTCTGATTGCCTTAAAAGGTCTGAATATTGCCATAATATCAATCCTTTCGGTAGAGTTCCGTATTAATTATTATAATAATATTTTATAAAAATACAGATTATATTTTACATCACCGCAAAGTGTTTGTCAATTTACAGATTCACAAAGGTTTTTGCCGTTGCAAAGCGTTTTTGGTACAAAATATCTATTTCAGCGAAAGGTGCAGGACGCCGAAATTGCAGCAGTCAGCGACCCGCAGTTCCGAAATAAACGAAGCTGTTCGGTGTAGGGGCGGATATCATCCGCCCGATAATTCAGCGGAATCTTAATTCGGGACGTCGGGTCGCCGTCCCCTACAAAATCACTTTTCATTAATTCATTATAAATCAGGTGCGGACAAAGTCCGCCCGAAACTCTTCATTCTTCACTATTCACTCTTCACTAAAAAAGAGCTGTCCGCTTCATCAGCAAACAGCTCCGAAAATTAAATTTCAATTGTTTCTCCCAGACGGAATGAATAAATCAGCGTCTGTTTAACAGGCAGACCGATGACCTGTTCAAGGCATCGGCGGTAGATTCCGAGCTGACCCGAATAAAGGTCCTTAAGCTCCTGCGCCGCCGTCACTCTGTCGGTCTTATAGTCAACGATAACGAGCTCGCCGTTTTCGATGAATGCGCAGTCGGCAACGCCCTCAATGATGATTTTTTCGTCCCCCGCAATGCTTTCGGGCACATCGGGATAAAGCTCCCTGACGGGGATTCCGAAGGTGAATTCATATTCCTTGAACACCTTTTCGGAGGAGAGAATACGCTCCGACAGAGGAGATGAGAAAAACGCCGAAATCGCTTTGATATCAACGGCTTTCGCCTCTGCATCGGTGAGCATTCCGTCGGCAACGAGCCTTTCAAGCTCAGCTGAAACGTCCCTGCCTGCGGAGGAATAATCCGCATACTGCATAAAGCGGTGGGTCGCCGTGCCTCTCTGTGCAGGGGTAAGTCTGTCCTTGCTCATAAACGCAGGTCTGGACGAAGCGAAATATTCGCTGCCCGTTTCGCCCATATCGAGGTTTGAGGCAATCTGCTTTGCAACAACTCCGTTGAGCGAACCGTACGGATATTCATAGCCGAGACGCTCCCTGATTACGCCGAGCATATCCTCATCGGGATGCACCTCGGGCACTTCAACTGAAAGATTTTCGCCCGAATAATCAACTATTATCTCCGTTTTGAGCGGTGCGGCGCAGGGCAGATTGAATCGCTGTGAAATGCCCGCCTTCATACGCAGTACGTTTGCATCGGGATGGCGCAGAAGCGCAGTTATGATGCACTCGGCATAGCTTGAAAATCCGATAACCGTGAATGGGTCTGCCCTGTTTGCCATACGGAGGTTCGCCGCCGCAGAAGTCAGCGTTTTCTTCGAATCGGCGCAGGATGCGAGCATTATGAGCTTCTCTTTTGCTCTTGTGAGCGCAACGTAAAGCACACGCAATTCCTCGGAATGCTCCGCCTTCATCGTTTCGGTTTTCGCCGCAAGTCTGGGCAAAGTATCGTATTTCGCATAGCCCGTGTTATTCTTGATTCCTATGCCGCTTTCGCCTGCGATAATCAAATCCTCACGGTTAAAGAAATCGCCGTAGGTCTTTTCGCACGCCGCCACGAAGCACACGGGGAATTCAAGACCCTTGCTCTTGTGGATGGTCATTATTTTAACGGCATTCGCCGCTTCGGATTTCGTGCTGCCGCAGCTTATGTCGCCGCCGCTTTTTGCGATATTGTCAAGATATCCGACAAATCCCGAGACTCCCCTTCTGCCGTTTGCCTCGAATTTGTTGGCAAGGTCGGTGAAAAGATTGAGATTCGCCCGTCTCGCAGAGCTGTTTTTCATCGCACAGACAGCCGCACCGTAGCCCGTTTCTTCAATGAGCCTGCGCACAAGCTCGCCGACCCTGACGGTGGCGGCAATGCGGCGCATTTCACGGAGCGTTGCGATGAATTCGCTTGCCTTTGCGTTGCCGTTTTCCGAAGCGGAAACAACGCAGGAATAGATGCTGCCCTTTTTCTTTTCAGACCTCATCAGAGCGAGGTCATCGGGTGTAAATCCGAAAACGGGAGAAAGCATAACGGCGGTGAGCGGAATATCGTTGACGGGGTTATCAATAACCCTTAAAAGCGAGGTGAGAAACATAATTTCGGGCGTGTTGAGGAAGCCCTCCGTTGTCTCACAGCTGACGGGAATTCCCCTTGAATTAAGCTCGTCGATGAATTCACGGGAGCTGTTTTTGACGCTCCTGACAAGGATGCAGAAGTCCTTGTATTCCGCAGGTCTGAAGCCGTCACCGGAGGTCAGGGGCATACCCTCGGCAACCGCTTTCTGTATGTAATCGGCAATATACTGAGCCTGCACTTTAAGAAAATTATCCTTACCGGTTTCGAAAAGGAGGAATTCGGTATCCGCACCGACGGAATCGGGGTAGGACGCACCTGCTTCAAGCCTTTCCTTTTCGTCATAATCAAGACCGCCTGCCTCACGGCTCATAACCGACTCGAAAATGAAATTGACAACCTCCGTAACTCCCTTGCGGCTTCGGAAATTCTTGCCGAGGGTGACTTTTGCAGGGTAATTTTCGGCTTCGGTTTCGTATTCCTCCATACGGTCTCTGCGTGAGAGAAAAATCTCTGGCATCGCCTGACGGAAACGGTAGATGCTCTGCTTGACGTCACCGACCATAAAGAGGTTGTTTTCGTCCTTTGAAAGTGCGGCGAAAATCATATCCTGCGCAAGGTTGACGTCCTGATATTCGTCAACGAGGATTTCGGCATAGTTTTCCGAAAGAGCCTGCGCCATAGCGGTTTTGCGGTAGCCGTTGCCGTCTGCCTCAACGAGAAGCCTGAGTGCCATATGCAGGGTGTCGGAGAAATCCGCACCGTTTTCGGCAAGCTTGAGTGCATCAAATTCATTGACAAACGCAACCGTCGCTTCAATAAGCTCCGTTACAACGGGGGCAAGAGCCTCAACGTCTTTGAGATGCTCATCGGACGAAATGCAGAGGAATTTGCCGATTCCGCCGAGTTCTTTTTTATATTCGCCTCTGACACTCTGACAGATATCCTTGACCTCGGAAACGTAGCCCCTCGGTGCGGAAGGCATTCTGTCAAACGCAATTTTTCCGTAAGCCTCGCAGATGCCGTCCCACGGCTGTGTCCTGACCGCTTCAAGAAAACGCAGAAGCATTTCCTTTTCGCCCGACAAGAATTCGGCATATTTCGCCTCAAGCTCGGGCTCATCGGCAAGGAGCATCAGACAGTGGTCGATGCCGCCGATGCAGTTTTCAGTAACACCTGCCATATACGAAACAAGGATTCTGCCCCAGGGACTTTCCGAAATCGGTACGGGTGCGGTGAATTGCGCCGAAAGGGAGCGAAGCCAGATTTCGGGAAACGGATATGCCTGCGAAAGCGAATGCAGAGTCAGAATTGCCGAAACGAGCTTTTGGTCATCACGGTTATCGCTGATGAGATTCGTCAGGCGCATAAAGTTTTCGGTTGGATTTTTATAGAGATTGCCCACAACGGTATTGACCGCCTGAGCCTTGAGAATATCGAGCTTGCTTTCATCAAGAAGCCCGAAATCGGGAGCAATTCCGAGCGCATGGAAATTCTCACGCACAAGGTTGATGCAGAAGGAGTCAATCGTGCAGATGTTTGCGCACGGAAGCATAAGCTGCTGACGGCGCAGACGCTTATCCGAGGGATTTTCGGCAATTTTCTTGCTGATTGCCGCCTCGATTTTTTCCTTCATCTGCGCCGCAGCGGCTTTGGTGAAGGTTACGATAAGCAGATTTTCAACTCCGCAGGGATTTTCGGAATCGCAGATTCTGCGGATAACTCTTTCAACAAGCACCGCCGTTTTGCCCGAGCCTGCCGCCGCACTTACAAGCAGCGTACCTTTGCGGGCGTCGATGGCTTTTTTCTGGTCATTCGTCCAATCCATCCGCAGTATCCTCCTCTTCTTCAAGATTTTTCAGTGCATCTGTAAGGTCGGTATCGAAAAGCTCCCTGACGGGGATATCCTCCTCGTATGAGCAGACCGATTTATAGTCGCAGTATTCGCAGACGTGCTTGTAGCTTGCGCCGTAGGACGGAACGGCTTCGATTGCGCCCGAATGGAGTGCATCAGCCATTTCGGCAAGGACTGCGTCCGCCTTTTCTTTAAGCTTTTCAAGCTGATTGAGCCTGATGAGCGAGCCCTTCATCTCGCCCTTTGCGTTAAAATCAACAGGAATATAAAGTCCGCCTGCAGACCTGTCCATGGCAACAACAACGTCGCAATCGTTGAGCACGATGCCCTGCATACGGCATTTTTTCTGTTTTTTGAGCGCAACGTCATCTGCGTTTTCGCCTCTTTCAGCCGAAATCAGCGGAGAATTCGCAGGATAATAAAGCACACCTGCAGGGGTGATATCGCCGTATTTTTCACCGCCGTTCTGCCACAAGGCAAAGAGATAAATGAACATCTGCATATTGAGTCCCTGAAGCACGTCGCTGAGCTTGAAAGCCTTGCCTGAGGACTTGTAGTCAACTACACGCAGATAGGTTTTGCCGTTGATGACCGCAGTATCGACTCTGTCGATGAAGCCCGAAATGACAACCTTGCCGTTTTCGGCATCGACCTCATAGGGCGGAATTTCGCCGTTGTTTCCGATTTCAAGCTCGAAATCAACGGGTCTGAAATCGCTCAGTGCAAGCTCCCTGATGAGCCTTTCCGCAACGTCACAGACGGTCAGCGTAAGCTTGTGATAAAGATAAAGGAATCTTTCGTCACGCTCGGCACCGTCGAGCTTTGCCATAAGATATTCATTCATCATCGACGAAATGATATCGAGCAATTCGTGGTGAGGCATTGCCGAAAGCGTTGCCGCATCGTAGCCGAGAAGCAGCTTTTCGAGAACGTGGTGAATGACGTTGCCTCTCTGCATCGGGTCAAGCTCCGCAATTTTTCTGGGCATAGCCTTGATGCCGTAGCGGCAGAAATAAGAAAACGGGCATTTATAAAAGCTCTCAACCCTTGAGGCGGAAATATACATATTCTTTCCGAAGAGCTTTTCGGCAACGGCACTGTCGGAAATCGAGAAATCACGCAGACCGCCTGCTCTGTCAAGCGAAACGAGCCTGCCCGAGAAATCCTCTCTGCCGTCGAAATATTCTTTTAAGGTTGCGCCGAGCACGCTTGCTTCGCTCCTGCTTTTTGCGAGCTGCTCAAAGGCAAGAGCCTCGCCCTCAACGTAATAAAGTCCGTCGAGACTTGAAGCATCAATTTCCCTGCATTTCGGGAAAAGCGATTTGATTTTTATATAAAGCTCCGAGGGTGCAAGCTGTTCATTCTGCGAATTCCTTTCGGGGCAGCAGACGAAGAGCTTATGCGAAGCGCAGCAGAATGCGTTATAGGCAATCAGCTTTTCCTCGGCGAGCTTGTATTCACCGAAATCGGAAAGTCCGATGCCGATTTCACTCATTCTGCGTCTGTCCTTATCGGTGAGGGTTGCTCCCGACGAAGGCACTGCAGGGAAAACTCCGCTATTTGCACCTGCGATGAACACAGCCTTCGGAGTTACGGTGCGGATTCTGTCCGCCGAGCCGATGGTGATTTCGTCAAGACCCTGCGGCAGACTGCCGACGGTCTGTGCGCTGAGCATCAGGTCGAGCATATCGGCAATTTCGCCTGCCGTTACGGCTCTGTCACCCGAAACGGTTGCAAGGGAATCAAGCAGATTCATAACAACGTTCCAGATTCGGTCAAGCTCAAGTGCAATTCCCGTTTCGCCCGATGCGGCGAGCGATTCTGCGAGTTTTTTGAGATTTTCGGGCACGTTGACGCTCATCAGGAAATCGAAAATCGCCTTTGCCGCCTGCTCGCCCGTAGTGTCGGAGAGAGCATCTTTAAGGAAACACAGCGGAGAAACCATTCTGCGGCGAAGAGCGTTGAGAATATCAAGCTCCGCCTGCGCATCGGGATTCATTTCCTCGCCGAAGCCCGAGGGATGCTGCTGCCAATCCTTGAGCCAGCCGCCTCTGTTAATCTGCCAGAGATAGCAGTAATTCTCAACAAGCGAAATTTCCTCGGTGGTGAAGCCCGTAAGCTCCGTTTTGAGGTAACGCATCACCGTTTCGGTATCAAATCCTCCGCTTGCAATGCCGACGGCGCAGGTCAGCAGATTGACAACGGGTGAGGTATCGACGGGCTGACGGCTGTCGTCAAACACGCTGATTCCGCATTTTTTCAGAGCGGAGCGCAAAGGTGCTTCGTAGACCGAGCTGTCCCTTGCAATAACCGCGATATCACGGCATCTGTAACCGTTTTCACGAATCAGCTTTTTGGCGGTGCAGGCAATGAATTCGCATTCGGCATAGATATCAGCCGCTTTGCAAAGGGTAATATTGCCGCAATCCTCCTCATATACGTTTGGTGCGGGCGAAAAAAGCTCCTGCTCCAGAGCCGCAAGCTCGGGCGAAGCATAGCGCTCAATCTGCGGCGGAAAATTATTGAATTTGCTTCTCATCGAGAGATACTGCGGCTTTGCAACGGCTGCTCCGCATTTTTTAGCAGACTGAATAAGCCTTTGCGCCGTTCTTTTTGTATGGGCGAAAAGCTCGGTTTCATCGTCGCTGTTTTGCAGATTATCGGTGCAGAGCGTGACGTAACCCGCCTGCGCCTTTGTGAGCATACGCTCGATGATTTTGTATTCCTGCGTTGTGAAGCCTCTGAAGGAATCGATGAAAACCAGCCTGCCGCTGAAATAATCGCTCTCGGGCAGGACGTCGTAAAGCTCGTCAAGCAGGGTGTCGGGATTGAAATAACTGCCCGAAACCGCCGCATCGTAGGCATCGAGGACGGTCACGATATCATTTAGCTTCATTTTGAGAAGGCTCTCTTTTTCGGTTGCGAGAGCAAGACGCACGCTGTCGGTTGAAACGGAATTCTGCCTGAATTCCGACGAAAGCGCAATGAATTCCGAGATAACGGATTTTCTCGAAGCGTGGTTTGAATAAAGCTTCAGCTTATCCTTAACGCTCTCAAGGGCGTTTCTCATAAGCACCGCTTTTGCGGAATCGTCGAGCCTCCTGCGCTCGTGCAGGGCAGGTCTGCCCACAAGCTTTTCACCGAGGCTTGTGAAGCTGACAACGTCGATATCCGCCATAGCCTTTGCGCCGAGCCTGCCGAGCATCAGCTTTTCGCTCGTAAACGAAAACTGCTCGGGCACAATGAGGGTTATTTTTTCTCTGCCGCCCTTTGAAAACTGCTCAATCAGGTTCATGATATGAGCCGTTTTGCCGCCGCGTGCACGCGAAAGAATCAGATAAAGCATAGCATCACCGTCAAAAAACAAATATATTGGAATTATACCACATAAGAAGGATTTTGTCATCATTAATTATATTGTATCGGGTGTCCCATAATCAGGACTTGTCGCTGATTGTTGACAACAACGCTTTTATATGTTAGAATGGTAGACGTATATTTATGTATACTATTATTTTTCTTTAATTTTGAAAGGAGCAAATCCAAAATGGATGACCCCGGCCCCGCGATTCTTCTTGCAGCACAGGCTGCGTCAGATTCAATCGACCCCGTATCTCTTGTTTTAAAAATTCTTCTGCTTTTCGTGCTGATTCTCGTCAACGCATTCTTTGCAATGAGCGAAATCGCAATCATCTCCCTCAACGATACCAAGATTCAGAAGCTCGCTGAGGAAGGCGATAAAAAAGCAAAACAGATTATCAAACTGACGGAAAATTCAAGCAATTTCCTCTCAACAATCCAGATCGGCGTTACCCTTGCAGGCTTTCTGACCTCGGCATCGGCATCGCAGACCTTTGTTGATATGCTTGTTAACGCACTTGCGAAAACCGCAATCGTGCCCACAATTCCGCTGAGCGTAATCAGCGTTGTTTCAACGATTCTGATTACCCTCGTAACCTCATATTTTTCACTCGTTCTCGGTGAGCTCGCTCCCAAGAGAATCGGTATGCAGATTCCCGAAAAGATTTCCTACAAGGTTGTCGGAATCCTTCTTTTCATCGCAAAGGTTGCAAAGCCCTTCGTCAAGATTCTTTCATTCTCGACAAACGCAATCGTGCGTCTTTGCGGCTTCGACCCCAACGCCGATGAGGAGCACGTTACCGAAGAGGAAATCCGTATGATGGTTGACGTCGGCGGCGAAAAAGGCGTTATCGAGGATACCCAGAAGGAAATGATTGACAATATCTTCGAATTCGATGACCTCGACGCAGGCGATATTATGACCCACCGCACCGAGATGACCGCAATTGAGGTTTCACGCTCGCTTGCAGACGTTGCAAAGCTTGCGTTTGAAAACGGATATTCCCGTATCCCCGTGTTTGAAAACGACCCCGACAGCATCGTCGGTGTGCTTTATGCAAAGGACCTTCTCAAATTCGTCGGCAACGATATTCCCGATGACCTGACCATCTCAAAGGTTATGAGAAAGGCTCTTTACGTTCCCGAAACGCAGTCCTGCGGCGACCTTTTCAAGGCAATGACGGAGAGCAGAACGCAGTTTGCGGTTGTTGTTGACGAATACGGCGGCACTGCAGGCATCGTTACTCTCGAGGACGTTCTCGAATCAATCGTCGGCAATATTCAGGATGAATACGACGATGAGGAAGAGGAAATCACAAAGATTGACGAAACCACCTTCACAATCGACGGCACAATCGACCTTGACGAGGTCAACGAGCTTGTGGGCGTTGAGCTTCCCGAAGGTGATTACGATACTCTCGGCGGCTTTGTTATCAGCCTGCTCGGCTATCTCCCCTCCGAAACGGATAAAACTCCGATTGTTGCGGAATACGAAAACCTCCGATTCACCGTACTCTCCCTTGACGAGCGAAGAATCGAGGATATCAAGGTTGAAATTCTCCCCCTCCCCGAAAAAGAAGAGGAAGATGATGACGATTAATATAACGGGTTGCAGTTCTTCTGCAACCCTTTTTTAAAAGAGGAAACAATATGGACAGAATCAATATTATTCCCAAACCGAATAAAATTGAGATTCTCGGCGGAGAAATTGCAATTGAAACTCTCGGCGTGAGCACGTCGGTTGACCCGAAACTCGGCAGCGAGGAATATATCCTCACCGCAGATGAAAGCGGCGTAGCAATCATCGGCGGCTCGGAGTGTGCGGTTTTCTACGGCAGGCAGACCCTTGCACAGCTTAAGGGTATTTGTCCCTGCATGAGAATCACCGACAAGCCTGCCTGCGAATACAGAGGCTTTATGCTCGACTGTGTGAGGCATATGTTTTCCGTTGACGAAATCAAAAGGCTCATTGATGCCGCCGCAGCTCTCAAAATGAACCGTTTTCATTGGCATCTGACGGATGACCAGGGCTTCCGCATATGGATTGACCGCCGTCCCACCCTTACAATCGAAGGCTCGGTGAGAAGGGCTTCGGAATTCGGCTCTCTCAAAGAGGAGGGCGAATACGGCGGATATTACACCGCCGCACAGATGAAGGAAATCGTTGATTACTGTGCGGAAAGATACATAACCGTCATTCCCGAATTCGATATTCCCGGTCACAGCTCTGCCCTGCTTCACGTTTACCCCTCCATCGGCTGCGAGGGTACGCCCGTTGAGGTCAAAACGCATCAGGGTATTTTTGAGGATATCCTCTGCGCAGGCAAGGACGAAACCTTTGAAACCGTTTTCGATATTCTTGAAGAAATTCTTGAAATTTTCCCCTCGGAATATATTCACGTCGGCGGCGACGAAGCCCCGAAAAACCATTGGAAGAAATGCCCCGACTGTCAGCGCAGAATCCGTCAGGCAGGTCTGAAAAACGAGGAAGAGCTTCAGGGCTGGTTTACCAACGAAATCATCGCCTTTCTCAAATCGAAGGGCAGAAAGGCAATCGTCTGGAATGAAAGCCTCAAAAGCGGTCTCATCGGCAGCGAAGCCGTTGTGCAGATGTGGATGGACCCGAAAAAGGATTCCGTCAGCTTTGCAAACAAGATCGGCGGCAGGATTATCGTCTCCGATTTCTTCCATTATTATTGCGATTATCCCTACGAAATGACGCCGCTTGACAAGACCTATAACTACAAGGCGGTTGTCAGAGGAATTAAAAATCCTTCGTCCGTTTACGGAGTAGAGGTGCCGATCTGGACGGAATTCATCAACAGCTTTGACAGGCTGAATTATATGTTTTTCCCGAGGTTTGCCGCCGTTGCGGAAACCGGCTGGACAAACGAAGAAAATAAAAACGCGGCTGACTTCCGCCGCCGCTTCAGATGCTTTTCACATATTCTGAGCCGTCTGGGCATAAACGCCGCACCGCCTCACGAATGGAATCCCTCACCCGTTTCAAGAGCCGTCGGCACAATCGGGTTTATGAATTCAAACGTGAGAAAAAAACCGAAAAGCAAATAAAAAAATCAGCCGTGTGCAGATGAGTTGCACACGGCTTAAACTTTATTTTTTCTTGTTAATCTTCCAGACGTAGTTGACTGCCTCGGCAATCGCAATCGCTGATATGAAGAAGCAGGCAATGATGAGCGACCATCGAAGGTCAATTGCGCCTCTTTTTTGTAAATCGAATGCAATTTCAACAACAACCAGATAAATAACCGTCTCAAGGGAGACAACCGAAATTGCGTGCAGACCTTTGAGCTTACCTGCGCTTGCAAGTGCCGAGTCAACCGCCACGAATATCGCCATCAGAACCATCAGCGGCAGACCTATCTGGAAAAACCTTTGAGTAAAGCCGTCCTTGCCGACAAGGAGCAGAGCGTAGGTCAGAATCGAGAAAAAGCTGAGAAGCGCGGTAACGGGAGCAGGTGTAACGCTGAGAAACGGGAATACGCTGACCATCCACATAACAAGCAGACCGCCTATGACGTAAAGGCTCCAGCCGTCGTTTCCGTGGAAAATCAGGTCAATAACACCGCATATCGATGCAGGGAAAACCATCAGAGCCGTTGCGATTGCCGCATAGCTTTTCGCGTTCTTGCCTGGTGAATTGAAGAATCCGCCCTTCTTTTTTTCGGGCTTCGGGCTCTCGGGAGCAGGCACAACGGGAGCAGGCGCTCCGCAGCTGCCGCAGAAAGCGTTGCCCTCGGGAATCGGGGTGCCGCATTTATAGCAATTCATTATACATTCCTCCTGTATTCATTTTGCTATTTTAATTATACAAAGCAAAATGCCGAATTGTCAATATAAAGATGAAAATAATATCATTGACAATCGTTTTTTGCTGTGCTATACTTTTAATAATTATGAAATACATTTATTAGCAATGTATCACATAATTGTTAATAAAGGGTAAATAAATTAATACATCCGAAAAGATACTGACGGAGACAGTAGTTTCTGCATAAGCATTCCAAGTGAGGCGGAGAGAGTGCGAACCCGCCGTTTGCCGCAAAAACGAATATCACTCCCGAATCGCAAACCGAAAGTTCACCGAGTAGGCTTTGACGGTATCCCACCGTTATCGGGAGCATAATGAAGTTATGTTATGGGTGGTTGCGAGGTTATCTTCGTCCCGTATCGGGGCGTTTTTTTATTGTTAAAAAGCAAATTCAAATAAATCGGAGGAATGAAAAATGTACGAAAAGGTTTCACCGAATCTTAATTTCGTCGAAAGAGAAAAAGCTGTGCTTGAATTCTGGAAAGAAAATAAGATTTTCGAGAGAAGCATCGAAACCAGAAAGGGCTGCCCCACCTACACCTTCTATGACGGCCCTCCCAC
>JAZNUD010000060.1:0-10210 GCA_045592085.1 Acutalibacteraceae bacterium
TTGAGGAATCCGTCATTAAGGCAGTTTTCGAGAAACGGACGGTTATCGTACCAATACCAGTCATAGATGAAAACGTTAACTCCGTACGAAACGGCGCAGTCAATCTGCATTTCCATAACACGGCTGTCGGCTTCGTTGACGTAACCCCAGGCCGGTATTCTCGGCCAGCGGCAACCTTTGTAGCCTTTGTCGGTCATCGCTTTTACCGTCTGCCATTCGCCGTAGCCTTCGGGCCAGAAAATGCGTGTGCGCGGCTCATCGCCCGTATATGACGGCCATATAAATGCAGCTATATCGTATTTCATGCTTTTGCCTCCGTTTCGCAATGTTATGAGTTCAGTATATCATACGCACATATAAACATCAAGCCGCCCGATTGCTCGGACGGCTCTTTTTGTTCGGTCAGATTAATTTATTACGCATAAACCGCAAATTCTGACAAACAATAACAGGGCAACCAAAATATAAGGAGAAAGATATAAAATGAAAGCTACTGGTATTGTCAGAAGAATCGACGACCTCGGAAGAGTCGTCATCCCCAAGGAAATCCGCCGCACCATGCGTATCCGTGAAGGCGACCCGTTGGAGATTTACACGGATGCGGACGGTGAGGTTATTTTCAAGAAATACTCCCCTATTGGCGAGCTGTCATCAATTACGGCGCAGTATGCCGACGTGCTTTCCAGAGGCACAGGTCTGCCCGTCATTGTCACCGACCGTGACAGCGTTATTGCCGCGGCGGGTATGAGCAAAAAAGAGGTGCTTGACCGCAGAGTGAGCCGCAGCCTTGAATCCATTATGGAAAAGCGTGAAAACTACGTCTGCGTTATTGACGGCGAAAGAATGAAACCCGTTGAGGGTCTTGAAAAGGAAGCCGCAGTTGCGTTTCCGATTATCGGCGGCGGCGACGTTTCAGGTGCGCTGGTTATGCTTATGCACGAAAACGGCTCCTGCCCCACCCAGACCGAAACAAAGCTCGCACAGATTGCTGCGTCCTTCCTCGGCAAACAGATGGAAGAATAGGATTGTTTTGAAGGGCGGATAGTATCCGCCCCTACTCTATTATAAGAGCCATACGAGTTGATTTAAATTCGACTTGTATGGCTTTTCTGTATGATATTTATTCTGCTGTGATGGTTTCGACTCCGATTTCTTCAAATTGCACCAAATCGTCTTCCGAAGAATCGCTGTCAGTAATAATATAATTCAGCTTGTTTGCAGGACAAATGCTGATTACAGAATCAAATCCGATTTTTTCAACGGGATATAAACCGTAAACTGTTTTTGCATTATTTATGATGGCATTAGTCAATTCAACACTTCTTGATTTCTGGATTGAAAGACCGAACTTTGCAGAAACGCAAGCGGATGTTACAAAGCATTTATCAAAACGAAGCCTGTTGATCACAGACAATGCAAAGCTGTCATAGAAACAACCGTTTGCCTGCATTTCGCCGCCTGCAAGAATAACTGTTATGTTTTCCTTTTTGCGAAGCTCTTCGGCAATTGCAATTGAGTTTGTAACGACAGTACAATTTACTGCTCCGATATTTTGTGACATAAGGAAACCGACACTTGCATTGGTGATATAAACGACGTCATTTTCTTCAATTGTTTTTACAGCTTCTTTTGCTATTGCAAGATAGTTTTCCTTGACCTCAACAACACGCTCGTCAGGAGAAAGATTTTTGATTGCGTTTCCGCCAATTTGTCTTGCAGGAATAGCACCGCCGTGAGTTCTTTTTAAAAGTCCCTGTTCTTCAAGAAGTCTTAAATCTCTTTTTGCCGAGTCATAGCTGATTTGAAATGTTTCCTGAATTTCAGAGTTTGATATTCTGCCTTTTTCTGATAAGATTCTGAGAATTTCCTGGTGCCTTTCTTCGATAAACATAATTTCTGCTCCTCTCGTTAACGGTTATTAACACTATTGCGGTGTTTACAAGCAAAATATAGCACAACCGTTAACATTTGTCAAGCATAATCGTGAAAATATTTGAATATTCGTTAACATTTCCGTGAATGCGGATTTTTCTTGACAAATTCTGTCTAACGTGTTAGACTAAAGTTGTCTAACGGATTAGACAAGGAGGTTTTATTATGTCAGTACCTAAAATTTTTGAAAGCGAATACCGCTTCTGTCTCATCCTCTGGGAGAATGAGCCGATTTCAAGCGCAAAGCTTGCCGCACTCTGCAAGGAAAAGCTCGGCTGGTCAAGGACAACGACGTACACCGTTATCAAGCGCCTTTCCGACAGAGGCGTTGTCAAAAATGAAAGTTCAACCGTAACCTCTCTTGTTTCAAAGGACGAGGTGCAGGCATCGGAAATCGACGAGCTGGTTGAAAAAACCTTTGAGGGCTCGCTTCCCTCCTTCATCGCCGCTTTCACAAAGCACAAAAAACTTACCGACAAGGAGATTGCGCAAATCCGCGAAATGATTGACAAAGCGGGAGGTGAATGATTTGGCTGATTTCTTCAATGAAATTCTGAATATGAGCATCAACGCAAGCTGGCTCATTCTTGCAGTTATGCTCATAAGGCTTATTTTTGCCAACGCTCCGAAATGGATTCGGGGCATAATGTGGGCTATGGTCGGATTCAAACTTATCATTCCGTTTTCGCTTGAAACCGCACTGAGCCTTCTTCCGAGCGCAAAAACTATTCCGCAGGAAATAATACACTCCAACACACCCGACAATATCGGAGGTACGGAAATACTCGGTTATATCGGCAACAATCCCGTTTCGTACAGTCTCAGTATTCAGGATGGAAGTTTAATATTCAACGAATACTGTGCGCCCGACGTGGTCACCGTCAATCCCCTGCTCATAATTATGACCGTTGCATCGGTTATATGGATTATCGGACTTGCTGCTTTACTGATTTATACGGTTATCAGTACCGTTATGCTGAAAAACAAAATCAGCACTGCGGTTTTGCTCCGTGATAATATCTATCAGAGTGAGGCAGTTGATTCGCCGTTCATTTTCGGCATTATCAAACCGAAAATCTATATTCCCTACGGTCTTTCCGACGGTAATCTCAAGCACGTTGAGGCTCACGAAAATGCGCATCTGAAGCGCTTCGACTATATCACCAAGCTTATAGGATTTTTAATTCTTTGCGTTCACTGGTTCAATCCCTTCGTGTGGATTGGCTACGGACTTTTCTGCAAAGATATCGAGCTTGCCTGCGATGAAAAGGTCATCCGTGATATGGATATTGAGAAGCGCAGGGAATACGCAAGCGCAATTCTTGAATGCGGAATCAGCCGCCGAAGAATTGCCGCCTATCCCCTTGCATTCGGTGAAACGAGTATTAAAGAGCGTGTCAAAAACGCTTTGAGCTACAAGAAGCCGATGCTCTGGGTCATTATCGTTGCGGTTATTGCGTGCGTTGCGGTTGCAATCGGATTTATGACAAATCCCGACAAGAAAAGTGAGAATCCGTCAACGCCATTCACTGCTACGGAAAGCGGCGCATCTCACGAGGGTGTCAGAATGACGGTCACCGACCTCAATCTTGATTCAGACGACCCGACGGTTACGGTTGAATGGTCAAACAAGCTTGAAAATACCGTTTTATTCGGTGAACCCTTTGATTTGCTTTACTATGAAAACGGTAAATGGGAAAGCTGCCTGAAACCCGATACGGATAACTTTTTCAACCTGCCCCTTTATATGCTCAAACCCGACGGAAAAAAGGAAATGGTCTATCACATAGGCAATTTCGACCTTTCAAAGCCGGGTAACTACAGGGTAACCGCCGCCTATGAGCTCGATATTTATCAGGATATGGCGCTCTCAAGAGTGCTCACCGCATATGCGGGATTTTCGATAGCTGAAGCTGTCGCCCCAAACGTCACAAACCCGTTTCCCCTTGAGCCTGAAAGCGTTTCCGCCAACAACGAATTCGTCGGTATTCAGTCGGGCAGTATCCCCTATTCGGATGCAAGAATGGAAAAATACGTGATTCCCGACGGCTATGACGACCTGCCGATTTACGGAGGCGCATCAAACCGCCATAAGCTCTATTACAGCAGCATTCGCCATCTGCCGACACGCAGCATCAGCAGCGTTGAGGAGCTTGCGGAATACAAGAAAATGACCCTCGGCGGCACGGCTTATGCCGAATACACTATGCTCAACGAATACGGGGAAGATTTTTTTGAGGACAATATCCTCATTGTGATTAACTCCATAGAGCAAAACGACCGCTTCGCCTACAAAATGATGGGCGTTTATTCCTCGGGAAGCGACGTGTGGGTGCTGATTGAAAAGACACATCCGAAAGAATATAAAGAGGGCGATACGGCTTACGGCATCAACGTTGCAATTGAGGTTAAAAAAGAGCACATTCCCAAGGCGCAGACCTTTGATTCCTGGATTGAGAGGGATATTCTGCCCGAGGAATCAGTTACGTTTGAGAATAAATATAAGGTTTTCAGCGGCGAAATAACGTCCGTCAAGGATGACGTTATTGTTATCAGACCCGATGACGGCGAGGTTATCCACATCAACGGCACGTGGCTCGGAAACAAATCCGTTTCAATCCGCGTTGATAATCCGCAGGCCTGGCAGGTCGGTAACAGAGCAGAGGTTGTTTATACTGCCCTTTACGAGGGTGCAGACTCAACCGTAACAGGTGTTGTTAACGTAACAAAAAAGTAATCTTTTGTTAAATTCTCCTTGATTAATGCGGAGCTATACAGTATTATATTTATTGTATAATCACCCTGAAAGGAGATTTTTATGAACAAGATTTCTCTCGGCAGAAAACTCGGCTACGGCGTGGGAGCCGTCGGTCTTGACCTGAGCTACGGTATGTTTTATTCGTACCTCTCGATTTATCTCACCGATGCTCTCGGCATCAGCCCGCTTTTCCTGCTGATTCTCACTCCCCTTGCAAGAATCTGGGACGGCATCAACGACCCGATGATGGGTATGCTTGTTGACAAAACCAAAACGAAAATGGGCAAATACCGCCCGTGGATTCTCATAGGCACGCTGCTCAACGCAATCGTTCTTTGCCTTCTTTTCAACGCACCGAATCTCCCCTCTGATTCGGCAAAGCTCCTCTTTTATGCAGGCACTCTCTACGTTTTCTGGGGTATGACAAACACTCTTGCAGATATCCCCTTCTGGTCGATGGTACCTTCCTTTGCAACCGAAGAAAAGGACAGAAACCTCGTTTCCACCATTGCAAGAGCCTTTTCGGGCATCGGTCAGGGCATTATCTCGATTTTCACGCCCATTGCCGTTGCATATTTCGGCGGCGTTGCAGGCAGCAAGCTCGATGCAATGACTCCCGATGCTCTGCGTACGGGCTTCGGCAAATGGTCGCTTGTGACCGCAGTCGGTCTGATACTTTTTGCGCTTATCTGCGTTGCTTCAACAAAGGAAAAAGCAGTTACCGCAAGCAGCGAAAAATTCTCATTCAAGGCGGCTCTTAACGTCATAAAGCAGAACGACCAGCTTCTTGTGTTTATGCTGTTTGCAATGATTTCGAACGCAGGCTTCTATATGACCTCGGGTATCAGCGGTTATTATTTCAAATCCGTTCTCGGTGATATCACCCTCCAGTCAAAATTCAATCTGATGGGTACAATCGGCTCGGTGCTTGCAATTCTCGTTGTTCCCGTTTGTTCAAAGTTTATGAACAACCGCTCAATCTATAAGCTTTCGCTTTCAATGGCGGCGGCAGGATATATCGGCATGGCTGTTATGGGATATTGCTTTGAGGGCAACGTTACCGCACTCGGCATTTTCTATATTCTCACGTCACTCGGCACGGGCAGTATGTTCGTCAATCAGACGGTTATGCTCGCAGACGTTGTTGACTACGGCGAATACAAGCTCGGTCAGCGCAACCAGGCTCTTACCTTCTCGATGAAGGGCTTCCTGCAGAAGATGGCATATACAATGCAGGCAATCATTATGTATGCAACCTTCAGCATAACGGGCTATGACGGCCTTGCAGAGGTACACACCGCAACCGCAAAGAGTGCAATTTCGTTCCTTATGTTCATCGTTCCGCCCGTAATGATTATCGTTTCTCTCATCATCTTCTCAAAGAAATACAAGATTTACGGCGAATTCAAGCAGGAGGTTTTACGCTCCGTCAGCGAAAAATAAAAAAATTAAGGACTGTCTTTCGGGACAGTCCTTTTTTCATCTGATTATCAGCCAAAGAATTATGTTTGCGGCAAGAAAAATTACGTTCACAACCGTAAAATAAAGCAGGTACTTTCCTGCCTTTACGTTTTCTTTGACGGTGAGTTTGAACGAAATCAGGCTCGCCATAGAGGCAATCAAAGTGCCGAGACCTCCGAGATTTACGCCGACCAGCAAATCTTCCGCATTTTCGGTGAAACCCGAAAGCAGAAGCGCCGCAGGTACGTTTGAAAAAACCTGACTTGCCGCAATGCCTGCAATAACCTCGTTGCCGACAACGATTCTTCTGAGGAAATCGCTGACGGGGGCAACGTTGCCGAGATTGCCGATAAAAATAAAAAGAAATACAAAGGTGAGAAGCAGGCTGTAATCGATTTTCAGAATTGTTTTTCTGTCCGATATCAGCACTGCGGCAACGGTCACGGCAAGAGTTATCGGATAAGGAATAACGTCAAGCACCGTAAGAAGCGAAACCGCAAAAAGCACCGCATATATTACAGCCTTGCCAACCGCAATTTTCTCTGAGCCCTCCGTCCTGCTCTCCGCTTTTTCCTTGCCTGTAAACACAGCAAATGCGATAACGAGAATCAGCGAAAGCGCCGTATAGGGCAAAACGGCAAGAACAAATTCACCGATGCTCATTTCAAATGCCGAAAAAAGATAGAGATTCTGCGGATTGCCGATGGGAGTCAGCATACTGCCGAGGTTTGCCGCAACGGTTTCGAGCACGACAATCGGAATCAGCTTTTCTTTTTTGCCCGAAATTCGCAGTGCCTCCACGGTAAACGGTACAAAGGTTATCAGTGCAACGTCATTCGTGATAAGCATTGCCGAAAAGAAACAAAGCAGGCTGAGCACAAGCGAAAGTGCTCTGACCGAGCCGACACCCCTGAGAAGCTTCTGAGCCATCACTCTGAAAACTCCGAGTCTGCCGAGACCTGCCATAACTGCCATCAGACAGAAAAGCAGGGAAAGCGTGCGGAAATCGATATAGCCGAAATATTCCGCACTCGGTTTAACGATAAACGCCGATATCACCGCAAGCAAAGCCGAAACAATCAGCACAGGCTCGCTTTTGAAGAATTTTTTTATTTTTTCCATAATCATTTTCCGAAAATAAAGGGGCATACCTCGGTACGCCCCTTAAAATTTTGTTTTGGTTTAGGTTGTTTCAAGGTTGAACTGATAAATAAATGCTGCGCCCTTATTTTCAGCTCCCTTGACTTCGGCGTTAAGGAATGTGCCGTCTGCAGAATTTGTGAAGCCGCTGACGTAAACAGTCTTTCCGTTTGCACAGACAGCTCTTGAGTTATCAACTGCGCCGCCGCCGAAGGATGAAACTGTCTGAAGGTCACCGTATGCCGAGATGATATAAACGAATGAATCGGTCTGACCGCTGTTCTTGATTGAGAAATCTCTGTTTGTTGAGTTTGTATAACCCGAAAGAGCATAGCCGCCGGGTACGGGGGTGATATCGGTAATGAAGTCATTCTGGAAGCCGACAAGAGTCTTTATCCATTTCTGCTTACCGTCTGCACCGACCTTGATGACAACGCCGTCAAAAGTGCCGGGATTACCGCCGTTATGAATATCCTTGAACGTACCTTCGTTACCCTTCTGACCTGCGGCATACTGACCGGCGATTACACAGCCGTCATTTGTTGCGGTGATAGAGTTAATCTGAGTTCTGCCGCTGCCGTAGAAGCACTTCTTCCACGAAACAGCGCCGTTACCGTCGAGCTTCATGAGAACGGTTGTCTCACGGCCCTTGAGTACGCCCTCAAGACCTGTAAATTCACCGTCATCACCGATGCATTCAAGTGCTGCATAGATTGCGCCGTTGGGTGAAACCGCAATATTCTTGACTGCGGTGTGGTAATATGATGAAAGAGCGGTTGTCCATTTAACGTTGCAGTTTGCATCGCACTTCATAACGAAAGCCTTGTTTCTCTCTGTGCCGATGCCCTTGAGCTGATTATCAACGGAGTCAGACTTGCCGCCGATAAGGAAGCCGCCGTCGGAGGTTGCGGCAATCGCATAGATCATATCGTTTCCGCTGCCGCCGATAGTCTTTGTATACTGCTTCTTACCGTCCTTGCTGTACTTGACAACCAAACCTTCGGTTGAGCCGATGCTCTTATAGTCGGCTGCGCTGAGACCGTCAACCTGTGTGCCTGCGGTGTAGCCGACCGCAACAATGCTGCCGTCCTTGAGGACTGCAACTCTTTCAAGCTGACAAATCTTGTTTGCATCAATGTTATCGTGCCAGAGAATCTTGCCATCCTTGCCGTATTTGACAACTACTGCCGAAAATGCGCTTGATTTGCCCTGGCTGTCAATCGCAACGGATGCACCGACCGAAACGATTCCTCCGTCGGAAGTCACTGCGTTGTCGGTAAATACGTGGTGATTTGCGTTGCCGTATGTCTTAAGCCAGCCTGCCTTCGCAACCTTCGTCTTGGGCAGAGTTGTTCCCATAGGTGAAATCTCGCCCGGATCAGGCGGATTATATGAAGGTACGGGAACCTTCACTTCCATCGTTGTCTCAAAGGCGTTGCTGTAATCAATTTCAGGAGCCTTCGTGAAAACGGGAGCCTTGGTGGGCGGAATGAGAGTAGGCTTAACAATATCAACTTCGCCGTTTTCCTTGGTTACAAGCTGCATATTGTTGCTTGCGGCAACCTGCGAAAGTCTTGTGATATCTTCAGGAGTAAGGTTTGAGGGGTCTTTGATGCTTGCCTGATTGAAGATGTTGCTGACAACCTCTGTGGGAGCTTCAACGGCAGGCTTCTGAATAACAAGATTACCCTTATCGTCCTCTTCAACTATGTAGCCCTTATCGTTTGCATAGTCCTTGAGCTTATCCTTTTCAGCGTCGGTCAGCTCATTCACACCCGTATCTCTGTATTCCTCGCCGAGAGCATCGCTGATAAGGTCGGCAAGCTCAACGCCTTCAATTACAATTTTTGTGTATGTGCCGTCATCGGGAATAACGTTCACCCAACCGCCGTCCGCAGTGGGAGCGGTTGTTTCGTTATCGTCCTTGATTCCGCAAGCCGTGAAAACGGATGCAACAAGGATAACGCACATCAGAACACATAAAAATCTGTTGTGTTTATTTTTCATAGGAATCCTCCCCGTCAGTTATTAGAGTAGTTTACTCCATATGGATATATGCTATCATAAAAAATCTTCAAAATCAACCGTTTTTGCGTTTAAGTTATAAAAATTCATATTTGATTAAAAATTTATATTTATTTTTCGGCGTATTTACGATATAATTTAGCTGTAGATTCCGAAGGAGCTGATTCAATGACAAAAAAAGAAAGAGCCCTTGCAGCAGTGCAGGCTCTTAAAACAAAATTTCCCGACAGCATTTGCTCCCTCAATGCGGATAATCCTCTCCAGCTTATAATAGCAACCCGTCTTTCCGCACAGTGCACCGATGCGAGAGTGAATCTCGTTACCCCTGCGCTTTTTGCAAAATATAAAACGGTTGAGGATTTTGCCGCCGCAGATATCGCAGACGTTGAAGAAATCATCCATTCCTGCGGCTTTTTCAGAGCAAAGGCAAAGGATATCGTCGGAATGTGCCGAAAAATGATTGACGATTTCGGCGGTGAGGTGCCTTCAACAATCGAAGAGCTGACCTCCCTTCCGGGAGTCGGCAGAAAAACCGCAAATCTCATTATGGGAGACGTTTACGGTCAGCCTGCTGTTGTTGCGGATACACATCTTATCCGCATCTCCAATCTGCTCGGACTTGTTGAAACGAAAGACCCGTTCAAGGTTGAAATGCAGCTTCGCAAAATTCTGCCCGAAGAAGAAAGCAACGATTTTTGCCACAGATGCGTGCTTCACGGAAGAGATACCTGCATTTCGGGCAGACCCAAGTGCACAGAATGTGAAATGCAGAGTTTTTGCAACTACGGCAAATCAAAAAAATGATGCGGCAAGAAAAATTGCTCCGCTGATTGCGGCACCCGAGCAGGCGGCAGCCCCCATATTAACGGCAAAGCGGATTTTGCTTTTTTTGAG
>JAZNUD010000061.1:0-18115 GCA_045592085.1 Acutalibacteraceae bacterium
GTTGGTGTTGCTTAGATGCGCCTTTAGGCGCCGCTGGTATTGTTTACCCTTATAGGGTTATTATTCAAACCACGTCCTTTCGGGCGTGGTTTGTGATTATGCAGGTATGTATTCCATTTTAAAGCAATGAGAACGGATTTTGTAATTCATAACGCTTCCTCTGAAAGCGTTTCCTCTCATTTCAAGGTTGCCGACTTTGATTTTTTCAACGTAGCCGACGGATGAATTATATGCTGAATCGTGAGAGACTATTCTGAGCCATTGCGACGGATTATCCTCAAGAATAATATCTTCATTATATTCCGTGAGGATTTTTCTCATTTCTTCAACTGTGAATTCAGCCATTGCAATCTCAACGGTTTCGGGGCTGGAGTTTCCTCCGCAGAGATAGGGATAATCACCGCCCCAGGTAGTTGCGGCGGCGGTTGTTTTACCTGCGCAGGAATCAAAATAGCAGGTGAATGCCGCTTTGCCGTTATAATCAACGTAGGGTGCTTTCGGCGTTGAGTTGTCACTCTCCATTCCGAGAACCTCAAGGCAAGCTTTGTGGAGGTTTGTGCCTTCGTAATTATACGAATAATCATATGCGTGACGGTCGGCTGCAACGTCAAAACCGTACCATTTTGCAAATGTGTAAACCGCAACAATCTGCGCTTTGAGTGCTTCTGCAGGGGAGCTCGGTCCGATTTCCTGCTCTGTTGTTCTGCAAAGATATTCAACAATCGGAATGCTCTTGCCGCCGTATTTTATATGCGTGGGAGTGCTTGTGTCGGTTTTGATTGATGTTCCCGTATAGTAGTTGAGAAGAATTTCTTTGTAATTCTTGCCGTCTTTCGCCATCTGAATGGCACCGTCCTGACTCATTCCCACACCGTGACCCCAGCCGTACGTTGTGAAAACGAATTTTCCTTCACCGTTTCCGCTGTCGGGATTGCTTGGCTGCGTGACGGATGTCGGAGGCTCGGTTGTGGTCGGAGGTTCAACGGGCGGAGCTTCTCCGCCGCTGAAAAGAGCCAGAATAACTTCGAGAAAAATTGAAAATATCGTTAAAAACGACGTTAGTATTTTAGCAATTGACATTTTGTTTATCCTTTATTCTTCAATAAGTCCGTAATATCTGCCAAACCAATAGGGAAGAAGATAGCAGCTCGGTGAGCAGGTGCTGTCGCCGTTACCCCAGTCCGTTTTATAGGGGTTGGTGTCATAATTATAGCAGTTCTTTTCGTCATAATCGAGCGGTGCAATAAGCTGCGGTGCTTCACCCCAACGCTCCTGCTCGGTATCGTAAACAAGATTTCTTCTCTTGCTGTTGAACATTCTTCTGCCTGTGTAATCGGTTTCCATATCACGCAGTGCCTTGACGGCGATGTCTATATCGCAGACCTCGTCGGTGAATGCACCGTAGATAAGATTGAACAGCGGGCTTTTTTCTCCTCTTTCATATTCCCAATGATGCTTCATACCCATAAGCAGATACTTTCTGATTGCCGCATCTTTTTCAACGCGAAGGATGGTTGCAGTGCAGAGGAAACCGAGATTATCGTCGATGTGAGTGATTCTCGCATCGTCTTTTTTATGCTGAGCCGCATTGATAAGATAGTGCTCATCTACTGCAAGACGAAGGAATTCTTTTCTGTATTTTTCGTCACCGCTTACGTGGTATGCAACGTCAAGGAAGGTGAGCATTTCAAGTGAGTTAATGCATTTCTCCCACATCCACATACTGTTGCGGTTAAGGTCGGTGGGATTCCATACCGCCCAGGTTGTGGGCAGACCGTCGATATCGCAAAGCTTATAGCCGTGTTCGATGATATGGTCAACGATATCGCAGATTACTTCTCTGATAAGTACTTTTTCTTCGTCGTTGGCGCAGAAATCATAGTAAAGCGAGAAGCCGAAGAAGTGCCCCGTCATTTCATCGCTTGAGGTTTCGCCGAGCCATTCGCAGGAGCCGTCGGGTGCAGAGTGCCATTCGTGACCCGCTCTTTCAACTCTTGTGCCGTAGTCCTCTTCGCCTTCAAAACGAACGGCTCTTGCAGTGAAGCCCTTGATTCCCGTAACCTTGGTCAGCTTTACCATAGCGTTCATACTGCATCTTGCGGCTTCAAGAACTTTTTCGTTTTTGGTAACGGCGTAGCAGTAGCAAAGTGAGCCGAGATAGGTATGAGTCCAGAGACCGTCGTTGTCTGTGATGTTAGGCTCACCCGTGGTGATATCGTTGTTTCTGATTTTGTGAAGACCTGTTACAAAGCCGTCTTTTCTGATGAAATATTTTTCGGTAATATCAAAGCAATAATCAGCTTTTTCTTCAAGTGTCATTGCTTTTTCGTAAATTCTTGTAACACCTTTGTCTGAAGCCGTCCAGATATCGTTGCCTACAGCGATTGCGTCGTTGACTTTTTCGCAGCATACCCATCTTGTTGCAGGAAGGTATTTTGCGGCACCGTTATTTATAACAATAAGACCCGCATCGCTTGAAAGGATAACTCTGCCGTCATCTGCAATGTCGATTGAGAAGATTTCTTCTTCGGGAAGGCAGTTTAATTCATTGTGGCCGTACCAGCCGCAGCTGTTATCGTAGATATATGCGCCCTTGTCTGTGCCGAGCCAGACGAAGCCGAGAGTTTTGTCAAATGCAACGCAGTTGATTCTGAATTCTGGCATTGTTGAGTGCTCGGGGAAAATGCACATCCAGTGCTTTCTTTTGCCCGTAAGGATGCAGAAAGCTCTTTGGCTGAATGAAATTATGTTTTCACCATTAACAGCGAGACCCTCAGCAGGGAGGTCGGTTGAATGATGTCTGACAGGTGTGCCGTCTGTGATTTTGTAAAGAACACTTGATGTAATAACAAACACGTCATCTTTGCCGCTGATGCCTGTAATAGCTTCGTCAAAGGTATAGATTTCTGTCACATTACCGTCATTGAAACGGTAAAGTGTCTTGTCGGCTCCGAAATAAACTCCGCTTTCTGCGGCGAAGATTTCGTTGACCTGAGCGCAGGGGAACGAGCCGAAGGTGCCGTCGGGTTTTGTGAAATTAAGACCGCTTTCCGTACCGATATAAACAGTGCCGTCGGTATCTGCGGTAAGGCAGAGTGCCTTATCCGAAAGCAATCCGTTTGATGAGGTGAAATAATCGCAGAATCTCTGGGGATATCTGTTGCTTTTGAAATATCCTTTTCTCATTTTAAATCTCCTTTAATTTATAAGAATCGACGTCTGTACGTATTTACTTGAATTTACTTCTTTAACAATAATTTTTCTGTATCCCTGATTAAGGTTATCTGTTTCAAAAGTCCAGGAAACAATTCCGAGTGAATTAGCTGTTTGCTGACTGAGCTTGTCAGAGGTGAGAATATCCTTGCCGTTTCTGTAAACCTCAATGATATATTGTTTGCCCGCCTCACCGTTGATCGCAATTGTTGCATCGTTGCCGCGTCGGACGGGATTACTCTTGAACTGAACGGAAAGTCCGTTTGCTTTTTCGGGAACGGTTTCTGCTTCGCCGGTGTTTGCCGTTGTCTGTGTCGGGTTGTTGATTCCTGATGATGAAGTCGGTCTTTCGACTTCAGGGAGCGTAAGCGGAGCTTTTGATAAATCAGGATTATATGGAATCGTTTCAATGTTATATGAATCAGACTGTGTTCGGGACGGAACGGGCGGATGCGTTCTCTCCTGAGTCGAAGGTTCAATTCTTGAAACAACGTGATATCCGCTTGAATCGATGTATGTTACCGTTTGCGTCTGCGTGTCAACGGTTTCGATCTGTGAAGCGGTTACAGATTCGGGGGCGGTTGTTTCCGGCTCTTTTTTGCTGTTGTTACAAGCTGAAAGCGCAATGCTGAGGCAGACAATAATTGCCGAAATGATATATAATTTGTTTTTCATAATTATCCTCACAGTATTATTGAAATTTCACCCGAAGATAGAACTTTTTCGGTTTTATCGGGTAATTCGACTATAAGATTACATTGGCGGTTGATGTCTTTGACTGTTGCGGAATAACAAATGTTATTCTCAAAAAATTCAATTCTTCTGCCGATAACGAAAAGTCTGCTGCGGTATTGTGTTAAGATACTTTCTTCGTCGGGATTTGCTGAATATTCAAGAATGAATTCCGAAATATCCTTTGCAAGCATTTCTTTATCGTAGTTAATCCCGAGAGAGCCTGCATTCGGCAGATTTTCGGGAAAAACTGATGTAGTCAGATTGATGCCTATTCCGAGCGCAATAAGCGTTTTTTCGTTAACGGCGAAGCATTCCGAAAGAATTCCGCAGATTTTTTTGCCGTCAAGAAAAACGTCGTTTACCCATTTGATTTTCGGGCTGATGCCGAAATTCTTTTCAACAACAGTGCAAACAGCCACTGCAGCTGCAGGCGTTATAAGCGGAATCGGTGTAATTGCTTCGAAAAGCAGGGTCATATAAAGACCCGTGTTTTCGGGTGAATAGAAGCTGTTGCCCCTTCTGCCCCTACCTGCGGTCTGCTTGTCTGCAATAATCAGCGAGGGAAGGGGAAGATTACCTGCGTTTTCTCTTGCGTAGGTGTTTGTAGAGGTGGTGACCTCAAATTTTATGATGTTCAATTCGTCGCCGCCTTTCCGCAATACAAAATAATCATATCATATTCTGAATTGTTTTTCAATGTAAAATTTTATGCTTTTTATTATAGTATAATATATTGACTTATTTACAGATTAGAGTTAAAATTATAAAATCAGATTAGTATGGGGTGGTGCAGACTTGAGGATTCTTCAGAAAGGGTTTAACTATTCGCAGGACGGCCCGGGCAACAGGCTTGTCTATCATCTTCAGGGCTGCAATTTTGCATGCAAATGGTGCTCAAATGCCGACAGCATTCCGCTCTGTAATGATAAGGCAAAGGATGTTTCCGTATCTTCTGTTTTTGATGAGATTCTCCGCAGCAGAATGATGTTTTTTGACTGCGGCGGAGTCACGTTTACGGGCGGTGAAGCAACTCTTCAGGCGGATGAGCTTCTTGAGCTTCTTTCGATGCTGAAAAACGAAGGCGTCAGCACCTGCATCGAAACAAACGGCTCGTCACCCCGCTTTGCAGAGTTTTGCGGGCTTGTTGATTATTTGATTGTTGATATGAAGCATTATGATGACGGTCAACACAGAAAATGGGTCGGCAAACCTCTTGCTTCTGTCAAAAAGAATATAGAATATGCTTTTGCTTCGGGCAGACAGATTCATATCCGTATTCCCGTTATCAACGGCGTAAATACGAATCCCGATGCTTTTGCCGAATATTTTTCCCGATTTGATACGTCGAATGCCGTTTTTGAATTCCTTGCTTATCATGAATTCGGTAAGGATAAATGGAAGGGCGGCTATCAAATAGAAAACGGATTTGTTTCCGATGAAATAATTAAAGAATTTCACAGAGTTTTCAGCGAAAAAGGTCTGAAAACAGTTTCAACGTAAAGGAGAAGAATACTATGACCAATATTCTCAATGCAGTAAAAATTACCGAAATGGCAAAGGCTCTTTTTGCCGAGAAGAGAGCGGGCAACCGCCTTGACGGCTGGTTTATCGCAAAAGAAAAAGAGCTTGAGCTGTCAAAGGTTTATGAGGGCGAGAATGAAGAGGTGAAAAAGGCTCTTATTCTTCGCGATATTATCAAAACCATTCCTCTTTATTTAAGCGATTATCAGCTTTTTGCAGGTACTCAGGATGATGCGTTTGCAAGAAGCTATGCACTTATCAATCCTTCGTTTAAGGTTGAAGAATTCAGCGGCTACTGCGACCCTGCAGCCGTTTTCGGTGACATTGTGCCCAATGACGAATTCAATGCGGAAAGAATTGCAAAGGCAAGAGCAGAGTTTGCAAAGACCGAATATGCCGTTAAGCTCGGTGAGGTTTACGGTGCAAACGAGTGCTACACCAAAGAGGTTATCTTTTTCTTTGAGCAGGTAACGGGTCATCTGATTCCCGATATGCGTTTTGCACTGAAATACGGCGTAAAAGAAATGCTTAAAAAGATTGAAGGCAAGGAAGGCGACGGCTACAAGGCTTTCAGAATTGCACTTGAAAGCGTTGTTATCCTTGCAAACAGATATGCCGACATTGCCGCAGAGCAGGCAAAAAATGCTTCCGCCGAAAGAAAGGTGCAGCTTGAATTGATTGAAAAAATGCTCCGTAAGGTGCCCGAAAACGGTGCTGAAACTCTTTGCGAAGCTATTCAGTCATTTATCCTTATGTGGCAGGTTATGTGCCTTGAACAGACTCCCAATCCCTTTGCGTTCTCCGTAGGTAATGCCGACAGAATCTTCGAGCCCTACAGAAACGGTCTTGACCGCGACACAACCGCCGCATTGCTCAAGCATTTTCTCGTTTTCTTCAACGTTGCCGACAGAAGCTGGGCAATTTCCCAGAATGTTATCATCAGCGGCAGAGACGTTGACGGTAATGACCTTACAAACGACACAACCTATGCACTTATGGATGCATATTACGATATGAATCTCCCTCAGCCTATTCTCTCGGTCAAGCTTCATAAGAATACTCCCGAAAGACTTTATGAAGAAATGGGCAGATTCCTCTTTACTGCAGGTGCTCTCACACCGTCATTCTTCAATGACGATTCTCTTTTTGAAGTCCTTGCTTCAAAGGGCGTTGACGCTTGCGACCTGCCCGATATCTCCGTTGCAGGCTGTCAGGAGCCTCTGATTATGGGTAAGGATAACGCAAACACCACCAACAGCTGGTTTAACCTTCCCAAAATTCTTGAAATGACCCTGACGGGCGGCGTTTCCACTATTACAGGTGAAAAGCTTGTTGAATGCGATGCCTGCAGCCTTGAAAACGTCAGAGAGGAATTTTACAGAAACGTTCAGCGCTTTGCCGATGCAATGGCTGAAGCCGCAAACGGCGCATCAAAGGCTCTTTCAACCCAGAGAGTGCCCTTCCTTTCCTGCCTGATGGGCGGACTTGAAAACGGTATTGACGCAAGAGATATCCACCGCCAGGGAACGAAATATAACGGCAGCGGCTGCCTTATTCACGGTGTATCGGTTATTGCTGACAGCTTCAGCGCAATTGATAAGCTTCTTGCCGAGAGACCCGAGGATGCCGATAAGCTTGTTGATGCACTCAAAGCGGATTTCGTCGGCTATGAGGAATTGCGTGAATTCCTCCTTTCAGCTGATAAATTCGGTAATAACATTGAAAAGGTTGATACTGAGGCAGGTGAAATCGCTTCGAGAGTTGCCGATATTATTGCAAACGAGAAGAACTATCTCGGCAATCCTTTCAGACCTGACTTCAGCTCACCCTCAACGCATCTTCTTTACGGCTACTGGGTCGGTGCAACTCCCGACGGCAGACGCTCAAGAGATATGCTCGGTTACGGTGTTGACCCGCTTTACGGCAGTGCCGAAAACGGTCTCGGCTTCAGAATGCTTTCAAATATGAAGATGCCTTTTGAAAAGATGAACGGCGGTTATGCATCGCATCTCGGAATTGACCCCAAATATTTCAGAGGCGAATCCTGCGAGGAAAAGGGCGTTGAATTCAGAGATAAGGTTATCAATCCTCTTTTCTTCAATCCTCTCAAGGAAGGTGTTTCTCCCTTCTATCTTTACGTTAACGTCACTACTGCGGAAATTCTCCGCAAGGTGCTTGCAAATCCGAAAAAATATGCTCCCAGCGGAGTTTATATTATGAGAATTCACGGAACTTTTGTTAATTTCCTTGACCTTTCACCTGCAATTCAGCAGGATATCATTACCCGTCTTGACCCCAAATCCACCGCTATTTGCTGAGGAGGATTTCAATTGAAAGTTATTGGAATTGATATCGGCACAACCAGTATATGCGGAGTTTGCGCCGATGCGGAAAACGGCAGGATAATCAAATCCGTAACCCTGCCGAATAACTCCTTTATTTCAACGGATAAGGATTATGAACGCATTCAGGATACGGAAATCATAATGTCTGCAGTTTACTCACTCCTTGATGAGCTTGATGCAAAATCTGCAGATGCAATCGGATTTTCGGGTCAGATGCACGGAATCGTATATACCGATGCAGAAGGTAATGCAGTCAGTCCGCTTTATATCTGGCAGGATGCAAGAGCAAATCTCGAATATAAAGACGGCAAAAGCTATGCAGAGCATCTCGGATGCTTTGCAGGTTACGGACTTGCAACCGATTTTTACAATGAAGTTAACGGACTTGTGCCCGAAAACGCCGAGTATCTTTGCACAGTTGCCGACTATGCGGTTATGAAGCTTTGCGGAAACAGAGTTCCCGTATGCCACATCACAAATGCCGCAAGCCTCGGATGCTTTGACGTTGTGAAGAACAAATTCATAATAAACAATTCCCGTTTACCCAAGGTTGAAACGGATTTTGTTTCTTGCGGAAGGTATTGCGGAATTCCCGTTTGCGTTGCCCTCGGCGACAATCAGGCAAGCTTCATAGGTTCGGCAAGAAATACTGCCGATGCTTTGCTCAACGTCGGTACGGGTGCGCAGATTTCCTGGCTTTCGGATTCTCCCGTCAACGCCGAATCCGTTGAAACCAGACCCTTTGACGGTAAGCGTTTTCTTGCGGCAGGCTGCTCTCTCTGCGGAGGAAGAGCATATGCTATGTTTGAAAAATTCTGCAGGGAAATTGCCGTTATCGCAGGCGCAGAGATAGATTCATTCTATCCGTTTCTCGATAAAATGCTTTCAGACAAAGCCGAAACCTCCGTTATCGGTGACTGCCGATTCTGCGGCACAAGAAGCAATCCGTCAATCAAAGGCTCGTATTCAGGAATTTCAGAAAATAACTTTACTCCTGCCGATTTTGCTTTGGCAACGCTTGACGGAATGGCAACGGAGCTCTTTGATATGTATGCCGCCGCCGATAAAAAGGCGTCTGGTCTCGTTTGCTCGGGCAACGGCATCCGCAAGAATGCGGCGCTCAGAAGAATTGTTTCCGATAAATTCGGATGCGATATAAAAATTCCTTTCTACGAAGAGGAAGCGGCTTACGGTGCGGCGCTTTCCGCAACCGTTGCAGGTGGAATTTCATCGGATATTGATTCCGCTTGCTCAAAAATCAGATATAAGGATGAATGATTATGTTTTATAATAAACCTGTTTTTTTTGAAAAGAACAGAGTTTTCAGAGTTTATACGGGCGGCAAGCTTTTTGCCGAATTCTTCGGTGACGATTCGACCGACGGCTTTTATCCCGAGGAATGGGTCGCATCGAGTGTGCGTGCTCTGAATGAAGGAAGCACAGACGAGCACGAAGGTGTTTCAAAAATCCTCGGCACGGATTTGTATCTCAATGAAGCTGTTGAAAAATACCGCACAGAGCTTCTCGGTGACAGAGAGGATATCGGCATTCTCACAAAGTTTCTTGACAGCGCAATCAGACTTCCCGTGCAGGCTCATCCCGACAAGGCATTTTCCGAAAAGTATTTCAATTCGAAATACGGTAAGGAGGAAAGCTGGGTGATTCTCGCGACCCGTCCCGGAGCCAAGATTTTCTACGGCTTTAAGGACGGCACTTCAATGGATGATTTCGTTGCCGCTATTGAAGAAAGCGAAAACGGCGGCGATGCAATGGAAAAGCTGCTTTGCTCCATTGACGTAAAACCCGGCGACGTTATTTATATTCCTGCAAAAATGGTGCATGCTATCGGCTACGGATGTATGCTTCTTGAGGTGCAGGAGCCGACGGATTTCACCATTCAGCCTGAGCGCTGGTGCGGTGAATATAAGCTTTCTGACAGAGAAATGTATCTCGGTCTTGAAAGAGAGCAGGCTCTTGAGTGCTTTGAAATGGATAAGCGTTATCCTGCGCCGCTTGAGCCGAAGGTGATTGAAAAGAATGACGGTATGCTCTATGAGTCAATGATTGATGAGAGCATCACCACCAGCTTTTCGGTCAGAATGGTTACGCTTGATGACGGCAGCTTTAACCTCGGCAGGGGTGCGGCTATTTACGTTGTGCTTGAAGGTGAAGGCGTTATCGGCGGCGATGGCTATGAAAAGAAAATCGGCAGGGGAGATTATTTCCTTCTTCCCGAAAAAGCCAAAAATAAATTCAGCGTCAGCGGCAAAATCAAGTTTGCCGAATGCTTTGCTTGATTCAGAGGTGTTAATATGAAGAAATATGTTAAGATTACAGCCGTTATTCTGGCTATTATGTTTGTTTTTGCATCGTGCGGCGGTAATGAGGTTGTTGATGAAAGCGGCTCAACCGAAGCTGCAACAAGAGACCCCAATGCAACGGAATATGTTCCCGAGCTTGTAACAAACCTCAGTCTTACATCGAAAAAAGAAACGGAAACAAACAAAGTTACCGATTCCGATAAAGCTACTGACGTTGCCGACGACGAAGCAACTGTATCTGAATCGGAATCTGCTTCATCAGAAAATATTGAATCTCAGCCTTCTGTGCCTGCTGAAAACACGGAGCATCCGAGGGTTAAGGTTACCATGGAAAACGGCGGCAGCTTTATCATCGAGCTTTATCCCGAATATGCTCCCGCAACGTGCGAAAACTTCCTCAAGCTTGTTAATAACGGTTTCTATGACGGACTCACTTTCCACAGAGTTATCAGAGGATTTATGGCTCAGGGCGGTGACCCCGAGGGCACAGGCTTCGGCGGCTCACCCGAAACCATTCCCGGCGAATTCTATTCTAACGGATTTGATAAGAATATCATTTCTCACACCAGAGGCGTTGTTTCAATGGCTCGCTCAAACGATCCCGATTCCGCTTCTTCGCAGTTCTTTATCTGCTATGACGATTGCTCCGACAGCCTTGACGGCGGTTATGCCGCATTCGGTCTTGTTGTTGAAGGTATGGAGGTTGTCGATGACTTCCTTCTTATTGAAAGAACTCTCGGCAATGACAGAGCACTTTCAAAGCCCGTTTCACCCATTGTGATTGCCAAGGCGGAGGTTATCGGATGAGCAACGTTTCATTCAAAAGCTTCAGAGCTACTGAAATCAAGTTTGTCAATAAACATACAAACGGAACGAGAATTGAGTTTGAAAATAAATACACCTACAACGTGAAATACAATCCCGACAACATTTGTATGGGTGAATTTGTTGTTGAAACCTTCGATAAGAATAACAAGGATAAATTTTATATCAAGGCTGTTATGTGCGGAATATTTACTTATAAACCCGACGTAAAGAAGGAAGTTCTTCACGTTGAAACCTTCAAGGAATTATTCCCGTATGCGAGAACGATGATATCGTCGCTGACGGTTAATGCAGGTCTTCCTCCCGTAATTATCCCGACGTTTGATATTGAATCGCAAAGTATTTATAAATTCGGCAAGAATTGCTGATTACGGAGTTGTCCATATGCTGATAGCAATTTATTCCGCCGTTATTCTTGCGGCAACAACGCTCGGTGCGTTTGTAGGTCTCGGCGGCGGCGTAATCATAAAACCCGTTCTTGATTTCATCGGTCAGGAGCCGAGAATGCAGGTTGATTTTCTTTCTGCTGCGGCGGTTTTTACGATGTCGGTCGTATCAACGGGAAAATATATCAAAAAAAAGCAAAAATTTGATTTCGGAATCATATTGTTTATAGCGGCAGGGTCAATTGTCGGCGGATATCTCGGCTCCGCAGTTATGGATATAATCAGCGGCTATATTGACCAGCAGGTAATCCGCTGCATTCAGGCATTTACGCTTGCGGTTTTGCTGACGGCAGTGAGCATTTATGTAGGCAAATGCAGTTTTTCGTTTCATATCAAAAACAAAGCTGCGATTCTTGCCGTAGGTCTTGTGCTTGGATTTTTCGCTTCGTTTCTCGGTATCGGCGGCGGTCCGATTAATGTTGCCGTGCTGACTCTGTTTTTCTCAATGAGTGTGAAGGAATCAGCGGTTTATTCCGTTGCGATTATCTTTTTCTCGCAGCTTTCAAAGCTGATAACAATTTTTGCAACGGCAGGCTTTGCGCCGTATGCACATCAATGGAAAACGCTGATTTTTATTTTGCCTGCCGCAGTTATCGGCGGCTTTATCGGCTCATCACTTAACCGCAAATCAGATGATAAGATTATCAGAAAGATTTTTGTGGCAGTTATGATTCTTCTTGTTATGCTCAATATTTATAACGGCATTTCAGTTTTGATTTGATGAGCTATTACTAATATAAGGTAGGTTTGCAATGAATAAGAATATTGATAAACTGCATTATTACCGAAGCTATGCGAGGATTAACCTTGCCTGCATCAGAAATAATTTTGATGAATTGAAAAAGCGGCTTGCGCCCGAAACGAAAACGATGGCTGTTGTCAAGGCTGACGCCTACGGACACGGCTCGCTTGAGGTTGCCAGAACGCTTGAAAACAGAGCCGATTATTTTGCAGTTGCCGATATCGCAGAAGCTGTTGAGCTCAGAGAAGGCGGAATTAAAGCTCCGATTCTCATTCTTTCGTATACAAGTCCTTATCAGTATGAAGAATTGATTGTTCTTGACCTTACCGCAACCGTATATTCTTTCGCCGATGCTGAAAAGATTTCTTCAATGGCAACGAAGCTCGGCAAAACTGCAAAGATTCATATTGCGGTTGATACGGGAATGGGCAGAGTAGGTTTTAAGGATAATGAAGAAAGCGCGGATATTATCAAAAGCATCAGCGAGCTTGATAATATTTTTATTGAGGGAATTTTCAGCCATTTTGCTTGTGCTGATAATGCTGATAAATCATCTGCGTATGAGCAGAAAGACCGCTTTGATAATTTCCTTGCGTTGCTTGATGACAGAAATATTGTTATTCCTCTTAAACATTTTTGCAACAGTGCGGCGGCAATCGACCTCGACTGCCATTATAATATGGTGCGTCTCGGCATATCGATTTACGGTCTGTTTCCGTCGGATGAGGTGAATAAGGAAGGACTGAATCTCAAGCCTGCGATGGAAATTGTCAGCCATATTATTCACATCAAGGACGTTGATGAGGGTACGCCCATCGGTTACGGTCACACCTACGTTTCGCCCTCTGAACGCCGCATTGCAACTGTTTGCATTGGCTATGCTGACGGATATCAGCGTGCTTTTTCAAACAAGGGTGTTGTGCTTATCAGGGGTAAACGTGCTCCCGTTGTCGGCAGAGTATGTATGGACCAGATTATGATTGATATTACGGGTATCGACGGCGTCAACGTCGGTGACTACGTAGTTATTATGGGCAAAAACGGTGACGAGGTGCTTTCTGCCGAAGAGCTCGGTGAGCTTGCAGGCAGCTTCAATTATGAAATTATCTGCACCTTTATGCCCAGAGTTATCAGAACCTATTCCGACGAAGATAATCAGTAAATAATCAACCGTTTGCCTTTTACGGCAGACGGTTTTTGTAAAAGAGGTGAAAATATGCTTCGTTTTCCCGAAACGTCCTGGGATAAAATCAAAAACAGCGGCAAACCCGTTCTTGTTTACGGAATGGGTAACGGTGCCGACAAAGTCATCGATGAGCTTTTGCGTCTTGAAATTCCGATTCTCGGCGTAACGGCAAGTGATGCCTTTGTCAGAGGGCAGAGCTTTCGCGGTTTTACTGTTAAAAAGCTTTCCGAATTTGAAGGTGACTTCATAATTGCCGTTGCGTTCGCTTCGTGTATTCCCGAGGTTATAGAGCATATCTTATCTCTGACCAAGCAATATGAGGTGCTTGTGCCTTGTGTTCCCGTAATCGGTGACGAAATCATTAATTCTGATTTTATCGACAGATATAAATCTGAAATTGAAAAAGCATATTCTTTGTTTGACGCCGAATCTCAAAAGATATTTGCAGGCTGTCTTGAGTTTATGCTCAGCGGTGATTTGCGTACGCTTATGTCTGTCACAACCGATAAAGATGAAGTGTTTGAGAATATACTAAAGCTTGGTGAATGCGAGCATTATCTCGACCTCGGTGCATATAAAGGCGATACAATTGAAGAGCTTCTACGTTATACTTCGGGCAAATATTCGGAAATTATTGCTCTTGAGCCTGATGTGAAAACCTTCCGCAAGCTTGAAGCTTTTGCAGACGGTATGCCTGACGTTGAACTTCACAGAAAAGCCGTTTATTCTTTCGGAGGTACGGTTAATTTCAATTCCGCCGCAGGCAGACAGTCGTCAATCGGTAAAAACGGTGTTGAAACTGAGTCGGTGACGGTTGATGAATTGTGCAAAGGCAGGGGAGTAACGTATATTAAAATGGACGTTGAGGGTGCGGAAATCGATGCGATTCTCGGCGCAAAGGAAACTCTTTTCACTCAAAAACCGAAGCTGAATATCGCTCTTTATCATAAATTTACCGATATTTTTGAGATTCCGCTTCTGATTCACAGCATTAATCCTGATTATGAATTTCATGTCCGCCGCCACCCCTATATTCCTTGCTGGGATATGAATTTATATTGCGTTTAATTTCGGAGGTGCATTATGAGAAACGACGACGTGTTTCTTCAGCTTTATCTGATTCGTCATGCCGAAAGTATGGGCAATATCGATACAGACGAATCGTTTGACGTAATGAATCCGCCGCTTACCCATCACGGTTTTATGCAGGCGGCAAGCCTTGCCGACAGATTTTCTGCGATAAAAATAAATAAGGTTTATACAAGTCCCCTCGAAAGAGCGATTTCAACCGCACTTCCTCTTGCTGAAAAATGCTCTTCTGAAATCTCATTCGATACTCTTTTGCTTGAAAAAGACGTTTGTATCAGCCATAAGGGTTTCTCGTATTCTCCCGAAACGGAATCTCAATGCAAAGAAAGAGCCCGTAAATTCATTGAAAGTATTCTCGAAAATCATTGCAACGGAGCAATTGCCGTTGTTGCTCACGGAGAGATTCTTCAGTATCTTATCAGAGAATCACTCGGGATTTCGGATTGCAGCGTCAGATTCTGCGTTTATAATGCAAGCGTCACAAAAATTAATTTCCGCAAGGATAAACCGAATAAATCTGCGTTTATCAATGATATTTCCCATTTGATTTCACTTGACGGCGATAAAACCGAATGGATGTAAAAGAAAACCCGACAGCTTCTTTTTTGAAACTGTCGGGTTTCTTGAACTTATATTAAGAGGAAAAGTATTGTGTTAATTATTATTGTATGAGCATTCTCCGTTACAGCAGCCGTTTGAACTGCATTTGGAGCATCCGCTGCAATGACCGCCTTTTTTGCGGTTTTTGATTGAGAAGAAAATTATAAGTCCGATTATAATAACCAGAACAGAAATTACAATAAAGTCTCCCATAGCTTTTCTCCTGAATTAGTGTTTGTCATTTGATGAAAGTTTATTCTCGTAACGGTAGCCTTTTCTGAAAATGAGGTAAAGAAGGCCGGCAAGAACAATGATTGCGAGAATTGTGAAAACGCCGAAAGTGGCTTCTCCCGTGAAAAGACCGCCAATCTGATAAACAATCATTGATATTGCATATGCAAAAGCGCACATATATGCGATTGAAGCGGCTGTCCATTTTGCATTGCCCATTTCTCTTTTGATTGCACCCATTGCAGCAAAGCAGGGAGCACAGAGAAGATTGAAAATCATAAAGCTGTAAGCACGAATTGGACCGAAATCGTTTGCAACAAGTGACCAGATTTCATCGCCCGATTCGCTGAGCTCGCCGCCAAAATTATAAAGAGTTCCGAAGGTCATAACAACCTCTTCTTTGGCAATCAGACCTGTAACAGTTGCAACGGTTGCTTTCCACGCCATATCACCCATCCATCCGAGGGGATAGAACAGCCAGGCAAGTGCCTTGCCGACGGCTGCCAGAAGTGAAGTGTTGTTATCTTCAACCGCTCCGAAAGAGCCGTTTGTAAAGCCGTAGCTCTGAAGGAACCAGAGAACGATTGAACTGAGAAGAATGATTGTGAAAGCTCTTTTCACAAAGTCCCAGCCTCTTTCAAGTGTAGAACGGAAAACGTTTTTGGGTGAAGGAAGATGATATGTGGGAAGCTCCATAACAAATGGAGCGGGCTTGCCTGCAAGCACCTTGAATTTTTTAAGGATTATACCTGAAATAACGACTGCGGCAACGCCGATGAAAAATGCTGATGTTGCAACAAGAGGGGAGTTGCCGAAAACTGCACCTGCAAAAAGACCGATTATGGGCATTTTTGCGCCGCAAGGAATGAATCCTGTAGTCATAATGGTGATTTTTCTGTCTCTTTCCTGCTCGATTGTTCTGGAAGCGAGGATACCGGGGACGCCGCAACCCGTAGCGACAAGCATAGGAATAATGCTTTTGCCTGAAAGACCGAATTTGCGGAGAATTCTGTCCATAATAAATGCAACTCTTGACATATAACCGACGTCCTCAAGAATTGCAAGCAGGAAGCAAAGAACAAGAATCTGAGGAACAAATCCGAGAACAGCTCCGACACCTGCGAGAATGCCGTTTATAATAAGGTCGTAAAGCCAATCGCTGACACCGAGCGAGGTAAGGATTCTGTCAAACAGGTTGGGTACCCATTCACCGAAGAGCACGTCATTCGCCCAATCTGTTCCCATTGTGCCGATTGAGAATTTAAAGCTGCCCATCGCGATGGCGTACATCAGGAACATAACTGCCGCAAAAATCGGTAATGCGAGGATTCTGTTGGTAACGATTCTGTCAATTTTATCGGAAAGAGTCATTCCGTGCTTTGCTCTTTTCTTTTTGACAGATCTGCCGACAACTCTTTCAATATATGTGTATCTCTGATCGGCGATAATGCTTTCAGCATCATCGTCAAGCTCTTTTTCACAGTCTGAAATGTGAAGCTCGATATGTTCAAGTAAATCCTTGTCGAGCTTCAGCTCGTTGAGTACCATCTCATCTCTTTCAAAAATCTTGATGGCATACCAACGAAGATAATTGTCTTTGACGGTACCTTCGATGGACTCTTCAATGTGTGCAAGAGCGTGCTCAACGCTGCCGTTAAAGACGTGGGGAGTATCGCCGTGGGTGTGATTTTTGGCGTGCATCACAGCTTTTTTTGCGGCTTCGAAGCATCCTTCACCTTTAAGGGCACTGATTTCGATAACTTCACAATGAAGCATTTCACCAAGCTTTTTGGTGTCGATTGAGTCTCCGTTTTTGCGGACAAGATCCATCATATTAACAGCCACAACAACGGGATGTCCGAGTTCGATAAGCTGGGTAGTGAGATAAAGGTTTCTTTCAATATTTGTTCCGTCAATAATGTTCAGAATTGCATCAGGGTGTTCGTCAACGAGATACTTTCTTGAAACAACCTCCTCGGGCGAATAAGGAGAAAGAGAGTATATACCGGGCAAATCCTGAATAACAACGTCAGATTCGCCTTTGAGTTTACCTTCCTTCTTTTCAACAGTAACGCCCGGCCAGTTGCCGACGTACTGGTTTGAACCTGTTAAAACATTAAATAACAATGTTTTACCACAGTTCGGGTTGCCCGCAAGGGCAATTTTGATATCCATAATATTTCCTCGCTTTCAAGTTAGCTAATATATAAAAATTAATCAATTTCAATCATTTCTGCATCAGCTTTTCTCAAAGAGAGCTCGTATCCTCTGACTGTAACTTCAATGGGGTCACCGAGGGGGGCAACCTTGCGTATGTAGATTTCAACGCCCTTTGTAATTCCCATATCGAGAATTCGTCTCTTTAAAGGACCTTCGCCGTGGAGTTTTAAAACTTTTACGGCAGAACCGATTTTTGCATCTTTTAACGTTTTCATAAAAATCACCTTCACTATTAAAGCAGTCAACCGTCAGCATGTTAGTTGCGACTAACTGCAAACTATAAATTTGAGTTAGCCTTGGCTAACTTGATAGTATTCTACAATGATTATCAGATTTTGTCAATAGTTTTTCAGAAAATTTAGTGACGAGAAAAATCATTTAAAATATATTAAATTAATTACAATAAATTTATATGCGGATTTCGTTCGGAAATCATATAAATCTCGAGTCTGAATTTGTCACATTACCGCGAAACACTCGGAGAAGTTGAGAAGATGAATAAAAAATAATGAAAAAAGGTGTTGACAAAAGGTTAGAGATTTGGTAATATATCGGAGCGCTCTGAAATACAGCAGCGCACCGCACCTTGAAAATTAAACAACGAGAAGAAGAAAAAACCCTTGAAGATTAATTTGAGAGTA
>JAZNUD010000062.1:0-37708 GCA_045592085.1 Acutalibacteraceae bacterium
TTGACCCCGACTTGAACACTCGAGGCAAAACAGGGGGCTCCCTCGAACACAGAGCATCCGCTTGTTTTTATCTGAATATTGAAATGATTGCGCCGATAATTTTTATAAATACGGCAGAGATTTTTTCGATTACTGTATCTGCGGTATTAATATCGGGGTCAAACTGCATCTTACCGTCCGAAGTATCGGGCGCAAAACGTATATTGTCAATGCTGATATCGGTATCGTTTTCGCTTGCAAAAGCAAAACGGATTTTCTCAACCTTATTCAGTCTGCCGCAGGGGTTGCCTACACCGCCTTCATTGCCGAAAAGATAGAGTCTGTTAAGGTCAACGGTTACAAGATGCCACTGACCGTCAGCAGGGATTGTTGCTTCAACACCCTTTGTGCCGTTAACCGCAGGAGAATACCATATGTTTGAATTCTTTGAAATTCTGATTTCGCTCAGTTCAACGTCTGCACTGCCGTTATTGCGAATGTAAAAGCTCATCTTGCCGTAATCGGAATAATCATTGTCGGTATCTTCAAATTTTTTGCCCGATTTATAATTGAGCGCAGGACTCAGGGTAAATTCCGTACCGCCTGTTACGTTCATAACGCCGTTTGCAAAGGTGATTTGCGCGCCGTCGGCCGACCAGGAAGAATAATTCCTGTTTGCCTCCATTTCGCTCATAACGTGCCAGGTAAGCTCATCGTTGCAGTCCGTCCACGGTCTGTCAAGCCAATAACGCGTGCCCACTGATTTGTCCGTCACAAACTGACATACGGGCAAAGCAAGTTTGCCGTCTGCCGTTGCGTAGAGATTGGAGCGCATATTGCTCACGCAGTATGCATAGCTTGCGGATACGGGTGAGGTCACGTCATCACTCCACACCTTTACCGTATCAGCCGAAACGATTTCGGCATTCGCCTGAACGTAAACGCCGTCTGCACCGCAAACCGCAAAGCCGTGAAGCTCATCGCCGCCGCAGGCGAGTCCGTCGCCTTTGTTTCTGAACGTAACGTAAACTGCGCCGTCACGGATTTCCGCTTTTTCAACGGTTGCTGCTGTGTAATCATCGTCACCGCCGTAAACAAGACCGCTTGCGGCAAACGCCATTCTCTCGCCTATTTCCTGCTTGCATTCGGGATGGATTGACCCTGCCTCGGGAATGAAAGTAAGAGGTACGTCATAAATCGTTACGGTTGCCCTCGATTCGGGCTGTGCCGCCTGAATATTGCAGTAATTGATATTCCAGTCCGGCATCTTCATGTCGTCGGAGTAAAGATAGGATGCAATCTGCGTGCAGATAAAGGGCATACGCTCGTTTTCATAGCTGAAAAGCTCCGAATATGAACGCTGCATCAGGTCATAGAAATCCGCATAGGCTTCTTCGCTGTATCCGAGCATCAGATCGGTTTCGCCCTGATACCAGATCATACCCGAGGGTCTGAAATTTCTGAGCGGATGAATCTTGTGGTTATAGTTGGAGGTCATATCCTGGTAAATGCTGGGTTTTGATTTTTCCCAATCCGATTTTTCTATGTATTTACTGATGGAAACAAGATAGTCCTTGACCTTGCTGTCGCCGTCAATAGCATCTCTTGAAAGCCAGCTTGAAATTGCAGAGCCGCCGAGTGAAGCGTTGAGTATTCCTACGGGCATATCAAGTTCTTCCATCATCTGCGCCGCAAAATAATAGGCAACGGCACTCATATTATAAACGTGTCCGTTTTCACCCGTAGTCCATACTGCGTCGGCAGCATCAAGCTGAGGATCAGCAAAAGTATCGCTCTCGTTGTTGTTGCAATAAAAAGGCATATGCAGAACACGGAGCCATTTGCTCAGCTTCTGTGAATTTTTGAACATATCTGCGCCGCCCTTTGCCTGAGCAAGGGGATACTGCATATTGCTCTGACCGCTTGCCAGCCACAGCTCACCGAAAACAACGTTATCAAGCTGTGCAAATTCGGCGGAGTTTTCCTTGAGTATCACTTTGTATTCTTCATAGCCGCCTGCAGGAGCAAGAAACGATACGGTGAAAGTGCCGTCAGCCGAGGCTGTTGAGCTTCCGCTTGCAACAAGCTCATCTGCTGCATTATACATTTCAACGGTTATTGCTGCGCCTGCAGATGCCGTACCTGCAAAAACGGCATCCTTATTCTGCTGAAAAAGCATATCGTCGCCGTAGGTGCCGTAGAGCTTTGCAGATGAATTCTCTGCGTAAGCCACACTCAACCCACCGACGGCAAATAAAAACGCAAGAAAAAGCGAAAGGATTTTTTTCATTTTAATCACCTCAGGTTATCAAAGCTTGCACGCATTTCGTCAACCGTACCGGTTGCGATATAGTAATTATATTCGCTCGGAACAAAGCTTCGGAAGGTGTTATGCTTAACAGTCGCAATATATGACGTTTGCGGTGCTACGGACGGGTCTTTATCTGTGGTGGTTTCCCTGGCAAGGACGCCGGCAAGGAAATTTCCGTGGTGAGGCGTATAAATACCGATTCCGAAGCTGTCGTCAAACTCGCCGATAAATGCCGACCAGTTTTCCGTTGCCTGGAAATTGGGGTAGCCTGCATCGGGCCAGAAAATGAGTTCGTTCTCATATGAGTAATTTTTATCTCCGGTCCAGGGTGCATCACCGCCGTAATAAACGAATCTGTTGAAGGGCTCTATGCAGTAAAAGGCAGGAAGCTCCTGAGTTGTGTAATATTCGGGATAGCCTGAAAAATCAACGAATCTGCAGGCCACCTCAACGGCACCGTCGCAGATGCTGTAGGTTGCCTCCATATACGAGGGGCTCATATCCGTCGCAGGCTTTGCCCAGTCAAGGGGTCTGCACTTGATATAGATATAGTCATCGCCCACAACAAGGTCAACGATTTTGCTGCTCTCGTTATACTGATTGCCGCCCTGCACAGGGTTATAATTCCACTTGTGTTCGCCGTACATGGCGCTCTCATAATCATCGCAATCAAAGGTGCCGTAGTAGGACTGCTGAACAAGTCTGCCCGTATCGTGACGGTTGATCAGGTTAACGTTATTGTTGACGGATTTTACACCGTATCTCTCCGAAGCATTCGAATCAACCTTGGTTAAGCCGTCAACTCTGACTGCCTGCACGTCGGAATCCAGGTCTTCAAGGTAATCCAGTGCACCGCCCCAGAGAAGATTGACACCGATTTTATATTCACTGTTCTGAAGATAAACGTTTTTATCGGGTACTTCACGGTTGAACACGTCAATGCCGACAAGCTCAAACGCCGCCGCATCCCTGTCGAGAGGCTCTAACGTTATTTGGCAAAGAGTGTTTGATTTGGTCTTGTTAAGTACACCGTCGATAAAGCTGTAAAAAGGCTTTGTGCCGTCCGAAGGCTCAAGGAAGAATTCCTCGGAATACTGTCTGCCTTTGAGCTTATATGTAATTACGCCTTTCATATATGCGTCGGATTTATAGCTGATGCCGTAATAATTGAACCAGCCGCAATCGGCATTGCCGAAATCAAACTCGGCTTTTTCTGATATAATACCGTTTTCAATTCCGCTCACGGACACGGCCGCAATTGCCTCAATTGCAAAATCCGTATCTGCTTTTGACGGCAGAAAGCTTAAAAGATATGAGGGGAAAAGGAAAATAAACGAAAGAATAACAGAAAGAATTTTTTTCAAAGCAATCACCCTTTTATGATAATTTTTGCAAGCTCGTAATTCGAGAAACGGTAGTTATTGAATTGCATATTTAATATAACACAAAGCAATCTGATTTGCCCGCACTGTTTTTCATCGGATTAATCCGGATAAATAACCTGCGAACCCTGCCAGGAAAGATAGCTTTTCTCCACACCGATTTCTTCAATCCACGCACGGACTTCAGGTGTCAGGAGCACAAGAGATTCATGTGAGTTGTTCCACACCCATGAAGGCGTAGGCCACAGGCAGATTTCGGGATCGACGGCTTCATAGAATTCTTTCGTTACACCGGCCTGACCGTGGTGTGACATTTTGCAGATATCGCAATCCAGAAGCTCCTTGTATTCGGGGTTTGCAAGTACCTTGTCACCTGAATCTACACCGGCATCGCCCGTAAACAATACGCTTTTTCCGCCCAGATCCATACGGAATATCAGAGAGGCATCATTAACGTTTGTGAAAGCAGGGTCAAAGGTGAAAAGTGTGGTTATTTTTGCGGCACCGATATTGAAAATATCGCCGTCATTGATAATCTGAACCTTTTCGGGGAAATCCTTGCTTATTCTGTCAAACTCGCCCACCATTTCCGCACCTTCCGTTGAGTTGATGGAAGCGTAAAAATCATACGGAGCGTATTTAAGAATAACCTTGTCAAATTTTACCTGATTTTTGCGATTTTCAGCTACTTCGTTGAAAACCTGAACATGGTCAGTGTGGGGGTGAGTCAGAAACCAAACGTCAATTTTCGGCACAAGCTGTCCCGTGACAGCTCTGAGGTACTGAATAAAGTAATCGGTTTCAAATTTATAACCGCCGTCAATCGCAATAACCTTGCCGTCTTCGGTTGTGATAATAAAGCTGTCGCCTATAGCGTCTTCAACCGATTTGAGCATATGAATTGCGTTTTTGTTCATAGTGTTGGGGATGCCCTCTTTTTTTATTACAAAATAATATTTCACACTGTAAAAAAATGCCCTGATTTTTGCAAACAGTTTATCGATGAAAGCGGTGAATACATTGTCACCGTTTTCTTCCTCTGCAGCAGATACAGTTGTCTGCTCAGGCTCAGCCTGAACGGCAAATGCCGGTGCAGCACACGCAAACGTCATAACCATTGCAAGAATAATTGAAACAAACCTTTTCATATTAGCCTCCGTTATATATTTGTCAGGTTAATTAGTGTGTTTTCACCAATAGGCATCTTAATTTTATCATTATGGTACAGAGAAGTAAATGACACATTTTAGTTGAAAAAGTGTCCTTATTCGCTGAATTGAATTATACCGCAATTACAACAAAAACCTGCTGTTAAATCATAATCAAAGTATAAAGCCGGGAATATTCAACGATTCACGGCTTTGTCGGTTATAATATTTTCTTTACACAATATTCTTTTTTATCACACCCGCAATTTCTTATTCGGCAACCGTTTTGTCTCTGTATTTTTTTGGCGACATACCGTAGAATTTACGGAAAACACGGTGAAAATAGCTGATGTTTTCATAACCTACAAGCTGCGAAATTTCCGAAATTCCGAGGTTTGTGCTTTCAAGAAGAAAACAGGCGTGAGACATCCTCTTTTCCTGCACAAGCTCCGTATAGGTTTTACCCGTCAGCTTTTTAATCTGCTTTGACAGTGCATTGAAATCGTAAAAAAGCATCTGCGAAAGCTCCGTCAGGCTGCCGCCCGCAAAATGTGCCTCAATATATTTCAGCACATGGAATATAAGGCTGCTGTCATCGCCGTTATAATCAAGGTCATCAATGTGATCGAGAAGCTGAAGCAAGATAAGACCCATTGTTGTTTCGTTTATATTTCTTTGCTCCTGACGGTCATCAAGCAAATTCCAGATTAGATTTTCAATAAGATTCTGCACGGGCAGCACATCTGAAACTCTGAAATGAAGATAGCTTGATTTACCGTTATCGCCTCGCAGGCATTGAACTATAAAACTGTGCAGCAAGGATTCCTCGCTGTTCAGCATTTCAAGAGCTTTTTCAAAGAAATGAGGTAAAACAACGAAATTGACCGCTATATCCTGCTCGGTTGAGGGCAGATTTTCCTGCCTGCAATTCTGGGTCATAAAAAGAATATCTCCCTCATTAAGAACAACGGTTTCATTGTTTATAATATTGGTTTTTGTTCCCTGATACATATAAATGATTTCAATATAATCGTGGCTGTGCTCGGGGAAATAGTTTGTGTTTGTATCGGCTCTTACCGCAATAAGCTTTTCTTTTTTCATCAGCTTGGAGCCCTCAATGATGATTCTCTCATCGTCATTTTTGTTTTTGAGCAAAAAAGAAGGGTTTTCAAACGTGTGTACGATAAGCCTTTCTATCAGGTCATTTCTCAAAACAATCGCCTCCTGATACACACAGTATAACTTATTGCGGACGCTATTTCAACACTTTTGTTGCAAATAAGGACACTTTTTCCTCTAATAATGACCTTTATTTTTTCTATACAAAATGATAAAATTTAAAGTACAAAGAGTATGTCCTGAATCATTAATTTACTTCTGACCGATTAGAAAGAAGGTGAGGATTCCTTTATGAAGCTTAGCAAAAATGATGTTGTGCTGTTTTCGGGCGACTCCATAACCGACGGAAACCGTGGCAAGTGCATGGACTGCAACCACATTATGGGTCACGGTTATCAGTATATAGTTGCATCGCAGCTTGCACTCGAAAATGCGGAGAATATGCCCGAATTCATAAACAAAGGCTATTCGGGCGAGAGATCAAAGCAGCTTCTTGAAAAATGGCAGGAGGATGTTATCGACAATAAGCCGACAATCTTAAGTATTCTTGTGGGAGTAAACGACGGAGGACACGGCTATTTTACCGGAATCACTCCCGAGGAAACGGCACGGCGCTATGAAACAAATCTCCGTGCAATTCTTGAAAAAACAAGAAGTGAGCTTGGCAATATAAAAATCATAGTATGTGAGCCGTTTTATTATCCGCTTGATAAATCGGACTGTTCCTATAAATTCACGCCGCATCCTGACGGAGTTGAAGGGCCCTTCCAAAGACCCGACAGCAACGACCCCGAGGATTCTGTTGCATACCGTGAGGCGGCAAATATCCTTATCAGAGCCGCAGCAAGAAAGCTTGCCGAGGAATTCCACTGCATTTTCGTTCCTCTTTATGACAAAATCAAAGAAAATGCAGAAAGATCGAGAATGGAATATTTTATCTGGGACGGAACTCATCCTACAATAGCGGGTCATATGGTTATTGCGCGTGAATGGCTGAAAGCTGTTGAAAATACAGCACAGTCATAAAAACTATTTTCAATCAGCGTTACTGTAATAATTTCTTTTGAAATTATTTAATATTTTAAGAAAGCCAGGTGAAATTATGTCAGCAGAAAGAGAATTTATTGAAACAGCCGATAAATCCGTACTTCTGAAAAACAGACGCTTTGTCGGCATAAAAGAAACTGTTGCATACGTTCTTGAAGATACTGCTCAGAGCCTGAACATCAACGATTTTAAAGACAGATACATATACGATGTTGTAAAAATCGATTTCAGTTATCTTGCAATTCAGAACATTGTTGCAACCGTATGGGATACCTTCAACGATACGTTTATCGGAGTTATCGTTGAAAAAACCAGAACCCGTTGGGGTAAATTCAGACCCTATCTTCTCCTCGGTCAGCTTCCGCTCACACTTTTGGGATTATGGTATTGGCTGATTCCCTTTATCTTCCCCGATACCCCGGGAGATTACCTTCCCAAATGGATTTTCTATTTCGCAATGTCAATTATCACCGAAACCGCCAACACCTTCACCGGCATTGCCCGTGCAGGCTTCGGCTCAACGATAACGCCCGAGCCATTGGACCGTTCAAGGCTTATTGCGACGGCGAACCTTATGTCGCACTTTGTTGAAGACGTTCCGAAGCAGATTTTCGGTATCATCTACGATCTCATAATCAACAACAAGATTAAGGTTAAGCTTCCCAAGCTTTTCGCAGGCTTCGGTGTTTCGTTTGCAGTTCTCGGCGCTGCATTCTGTCTTTATTTCTTCCTCACCACAAGAGAAAGAGTTGCGCAGACAATCAAAAAACCGAGTGTAATCCAGGGCTTGAAGGCTATTGTCACGAATAAACCTATGTTTATTCAGGTGCTTGCATCGTTCCTTAACGGTTTTGCAGTCGGCACAAGCCGAACGAACTTCTACATTGACGTTATCGGCTCTATCACCTGGAAAACCATTGTCGGTATACCTGCATTTCCGGTTAAGTTTATCAGTTACAGCTTTGTCGAGCCGCTAAGAAAGAGATTTTCAACAAAAGCTCTGTGGATTTTCGAAGATGCGTGGACCGATATGCTGTGGCTGTTAGTATTCGGCATAGGTTCAATCAACAACAACTTCCAGAAAAAGCATATTATTTTGCCGATGATGGGTATTGAAGAAATCTTCGAGATGTGTATCTACGGTTTGAGACGAGTTGTTCCCGCAGAAATCAGGAACGAGTCGATGGACTACTGCGAATGGAAATACGGCTACCGTGCAGAGGCGATGATAGGAGTTGCGCAAACAACAATCGCAAAGCTTCAGATGGCAGTTATGGGCAGTATCAACAGCCTTGTGCTTAAGGGAATCGGTTATGTTCAGGGAGCAACGGTCGGAACACAGACCGACAGAACAAAATGGTGGATTTTCGCTCTCGGTACAGGCGTTCCCATCATCACGGGTGCTCTCGGTATCATTCCCAAGCTTTTCTATCCCATTACTGCAGAAAAGCGTGACCGTATGTATGCCGAACTTCGCGACAGAAGAAGCAAGGTTGCAGACAGGATGAACAAGGCAACCACTGAAGAAGAAATTGCGGAAATCGCAGATTCACAGTTCATTGTTAAATAATTTTAATTGCGGACTCTGTATATCAGGGTCCGCAAATTATACGGAGAGATAAATATGAAAACATTTTTGTTTCAGGGAGATTCAATAACGGATGCCAACAGAGATGATGAAGAGCAGATTAATTCCGGCTTAGGCTGCGGATATGCGTTTTTTCTTGCTTCTGAATTTGAAAAGAACAACATCAAATTCATCAATCGCGGCAAAAGCGGAGACAGAATCACCGACGTTTATGCCCGAATCAAGGAAGATATAATAAATTTAAAACCTGACTGTTTGTCAATTCTCATAGGCGTCAACGATGTTTCTCACGAACTTACCATGAGCTGCGGTGTCAGCCCGAAAAAATTCAGAATGATTTATGAGATGCTTATCGATGAAATCAAAGAAAGCTTGCCCGAAATTAAAATTATAATTTTAGAACCTTTTATCTTAAAAGGCACCTGCACAGAAAAACTATGGAATGAGTTTAATTCCGAAGTAAGAAAAATGGCTGAAATATCAAAGCAGATTGCAGAAAAATATGATTTTGATTTTGTTCCGCTTCAGAACAGATTTGACGAATTATCAGGTGACGGCAACACAGGCCATTGGACTGCTGACGGCATTCATCCCACCTTCGAAGGACATCATATTATTAAAGAAGAATTACAGAAAGTTATTGAAAAATACATATAAATACTGTGTCCGGAAGATTATTGTAACAAAAACAAAGCTGAAAACGAAAGAATATCAAAAAACGAGCAATAATTCAAAAAAGGCGGTGGTTGAATGACCGAATCAATCTGGAATGGCTTTAAGCGACTTGATTTTCAGTTTGAAGGAAGAGAAGCTGTTCTTGTTTTTCCCGAAAAGGCAAACGAAAACAAAAACTGGTTGTTAAAAACCGAATATTTCGGAGCGTTTCCGGAATTTGAAATTGAAATGGTGAAAAAGGGTTGGCATCTTGCTTTTATAGAAAATATTACCCGTTGGTGTCTTGATGAAGACCTTGATTTTAAAAAGCGTTTTGCCGCATATTTATCGGAAGAATACGGCTTATATAAAAAATGCGTTCCCGTCGGTATGAGCTGCGGCGGACTGATAGCAAGCAAATTTGCAGCAAAATATCCGGAATGTGTTTCGGCTCTTTATCTGGATGCGCCGGTAATGAATCTCCTTTCGTGCCCTGCCGGCTTTGGAAAAGCAAATAATGAAATGCTGCCCGAATTTATAGAGGCGACCGGTATGGATTTGTCGCAGCTTATCTGCTACAGAGAGCATCCCATTGATAAAATGCAATTGCTTCTGGAGAACAGAATCCCCGTTATTCTGGTGTACGGAGATTCCGATAACATTGTTCCTTACGAAGAAAACGGAGCTGTTCTTGAAAAGTATTATCTGGAAAACGGCGGAATAATTGTTTCAATCGGCAAGGCAAACTGTGCACATCATCCCCATGGACTGGACGACAATACACCTATCATAGAATTTGTTGAAAAATTTTCCACATAATACCGTATTTTACCCAATGAGCATACGGAATTTTAATATTTAATTATAAAAACAAATTAACGGTAATAAACAGTATAACGATTGTTGCGTACGGTTACAGCTATAATAACAACAATTAATGTAAAACAAGTATTGCAGGGTGGACAGAATGTCCCTCGAATGCAACGCTTTGTTTTTAGAACTATTGATATGTAAGGACTTGATATAGCTGAATAAGAACCCCTCACGCACTGCGTTCGGGAACCTTGTTGCTTCGCAATAACAATACCGCAGTCGACACTGTTGTATCAACTGCGGTATCTTTTCTGGCGGAGAGTTAGGGATTCGAACCCTAGGTGAGTTTCCCCACACAGCATTTCGAGTGCTGCACCTTCGACCTCTCGGACAACTCTCCGTATTCTGTTTTCAGCTCTGCTATTTTAACAGATTTTATCAGTATTGTCAATCTGTTTTGTTAAATACAAGTTATAATTTATCCGCATTATTTTCTTTATTATAAGTAAAAGTGACGAAAAGTCCGTTTTCGGTTGACTTTTTTGCTTTAGTATGATAATGTATTAACACAATAAAAGCCGTGACGGCTGAAAAGGAGTTTTAACTATGAAGAAAATTCTTGCACTTCTCCTCGCACTCTCAATGGTATTTGCTCTCGGCGCTTGCGCCAAAAAGCCCGCTGCCGAAAAGACAGACGCTGAATACATCACCGAAAAGGGCGAAATGATCATCGGTATCACACTCTTCGCTCCCATGAACTACTACGATGCAAAAAATGAACTCATCGGCTTTGAAACCGAATTTGCAAAGGCTGTTTGCGAAAAGCTCGGCGTTAACGCAAAGTTCCAGGAAATCAGCTGGGCTGCCAAAGAAACAGAGCTCAACGGCAAAACAATCGACTGCATCTGGAACGGTATGACAATCGATGCTGAAAGACTCGAGAATATGTCAATCTCCACTCCCTATATGCAGAACAAGCAGGTTCTTATTATGAAGGCTGATAAGGCTGCTGCATTCACATCAATCGACGGTCTCAAGATCGCTGCTGAAGGCGGCTCCGCAGGCGCAAACGTTATTGAAAACGACGCTTACTTTGCAAACGCCCAGTTCGTTGAGGTTGAAGATATGGCTGCTGCTCTTATGGAGGTTAAGGCAGGTACATCCGACGGCTGCGTTATCGACTACGTTACAAGCCTCGGCTCAATCGGTGAAGGCACAGACTATGCCGATCTCGTTGTAGTTGAAAGCGCAAAGTTTGAGCTTGGCAACGATGAGCAGTACGGTATCGCATTCCGTAAGGGCAGCGATATGACAGCAAAGGTTAACACAGCTATCACAGAGCTTGTTAACGACGGCACACTTGCAAAGATTGCTGCAAAGTATAAGCTTGAAAACGAACTTATTGCGAAATAATTAAGGTTACAGGAAGATTTAAATGACACAACTTTTGCTTAGCGCTGCTCAGGGCGGCTTCTTGAATTCGGAGTTTGCAGAGGTCTCGATATCTCTGCTCGACGGTCTCTGGCAAAATATCAGGCTCTTCGGCTCAACGCTCCTTTTTGCATTGCCTCTCGGTCTGATTATCACCTTTGGCTCGATGTCAAAATTCCGCCCCCTTAAATATCTGACAAGGACGTTTGTCTGGGTTATCAGAGGAACACCCCTTATGCTTCAGCTTTTCGTTGTATTCTACGCGCCGGGACTTCTTTTTGAAGTTCCGATGCAGGACAGAATGACGGCGGCTCTTATCGCATTTGTTATCAACTATTCCGCATACTTTTCGGAAATCTACAGAGGCGGTATCGAGAGCATTCCCAAGGGACAGTATGAGGCTTGTCAGGTGCTTGGTATGACAAAGGGACAGACCTTCTTCAAGGTTATCCTGATGCAGGTTGTCAAGCGTGTTGTTCCCCCGATGAGCAACGAAATTATCACCCTTGTCAAGGATACATCCCTTGCAAGAGTTATTGCCGTTTCGGAAATTCTGATGGCGGCTGAACGCTTCTCAAGAAAGGGCGTTATCTGGCCTCTTTTCTATACGGCGGTTTATTTCCTTGTATTCTGCGGCGGACTCACCCTTCTCTTCGGCTGGATCGAAAAGAAGCTTGATTACTATAAAGGTTAAGGTGCGGCAATGGCAATACTTGAAGTTAAAAATTTACACAAAAGCTTTGGAAACAACCACGTTCTCAACGGTATAGGCTTTCACCTTGATGAAGGCTCGGTGCTTTCGATTATCGGCTCGTCGGGCAGCGGCAAAACAACGCTTCTGCGCTGCATAACCTCGCTCGAGACCGCCGATCAGGGAGAGATCATTGTTAACGGAAACGTTGTTTTTGACAGCGAAAATCAGCATAAATTCACGAAGGAAGAGATTCGCAGAAACCGCCTTTCGGTAGGCCTTGTTTTCCAGTCGTTCAATCTTTTTCCGCAGTACAGCGTTATTGAAAACGTGACCCTTGCGGTGAAGCTTCAGGCGAAGAACAGACCCGATTTCAAATCGAACAAGAAGGCGATTCTTGAAGAAATCGAAGCCGAAGGAATGGAACTTCTTCGCAAGGTTGGCCTTGCAGAGAAAAGGGACGCATACCCCTGTGAGCTTTCGGGCGGACAGCAGCAGAGAGTTTCGATTGCGAGAGCTCTTGCAATGAAGCCTGATATCCTCTTCTTTGACGAGCCGACGTCTGCGCTTGACCCCGAGCTGACGGGAGAAATCCTCAAGGTCATCAAGGGTCTTGCGGCGGATAATATGACGATGGTAATTGTTACTCACGAGATGTCCTTTGCGAGAGACGTTTCGGATTATATCATCTTTATGGACGGCGGTGTTATTGCGGAGCAGGGTACACCCGAGCAGGTTATTATGAATCCCAAAAACGAAAGGACAAGGGCATTCCTCAGCAGATTCCAGCAGTAAGGAACCGCCTCACGAAGCGAAGAACAAAAGAAACAAATAAAAAAGCGGATTGCATATGTTTTTCAACAGTGCAGTCCGCTTATTGTTATGCTTGATATTGATTAATCATTATATATTTCTTTTTAGCCGTTTTTTCCGATTTGGCGTATACCGATACGCCTTGCATCGGAAGAAAACGTCTTCTTCATCTCCGTGTGGCGGTTCCCTGAAACTCACGAAGCGATGAACAAAAAACAATTAGTGCAACGGTTGATTTCAGCCGCTGCGCTTTTTGTTTTAATATGTAATTAATAGCAGAGCTTGTCGGTTTCCATATAGCGCACGCCCATATTATAGAGCATCTTTGCGTCCTCGATTGTGTTGACGGTCCAGAATGAAAGTCCGATGCCGTTATCAACGGCAAGCTGAATGCTCTGCGTGTCGTTATCGCTGAGACAAGGGGAGAGCCACGTGTTGCCGAGCGCTTTTGCTTCAGCGATATTATTTTCGTCTATTTTACCGACGAGATACCAGAGCTCGATATCCTTGTTGAGTGCTCTGATTGCCTCAAGCTGCTTGAGGTCGAAGGAAATGATGATTGATTGCTCCGTAAGACCTTTTGCTTCAACTGCTTCAAGGATTGTATGGAGCATATCGTAATTCTCGGATTTGATTTCAATCTGAGGTCTTGTTGATGAGCCGACGAAAACGTCAAGGTATTCTTCGAGGGTGGGCATTCCGAGATTATCGTATGCCCAGAAGCTTGAGCCGTTCTTGAAGCGGAGCTTGCGCACCTCCTCAAGGGTCATATCTTCAACTGCGCCGAACTGGCAGAAGCGGCCGTTGACGTCGTCGTTATGAAGAAGCACCCAATGGCCGTCTTTTGTAAGGCGGATATCGCATTCTGCGGAATAGAATCCGAGCTCAACCGACTTCTGATATGCAGGGAGAGAGTTTTCGGGAGCGACAGCGGTGATGCCTCTGTGTGCGGTGAGATAAATGGGGTCATCTGCGCTGCCAACACCGTTTTCACTCAGTGAAATCAGCTCAAAGGGTCTGTTGAATATTTTAGCGACGTGAACAAAGGGGAGTACGGGACACATAAAAATGGGGACGAGAATTGAGGATACAAGCTGGTTTATAAAGGTCATAACATTCACACTGCTTTCAGATTTTTTCATAATAAACGGGAGACTCCGAAAAGCCTCCCGTAATTTGTTTTTATTTATGCTTCTACGCTTTCTTTTTCTTCTGCCTTGGAATCCTCTTCGGATGCCTTCTTTGCCTCGATTTCATCGAGAGCCTTGGTCATCATTTCGCGGATAACTTCCTTGGGAGTTCCTTTTTCAACGAGTTCAAAATACTCTTCGGCAGGAATACCGCCTACAAGGCACTGCTTATATTTAACGGGTGTGCCCTTGATTGTGAGCACTATGTTGATGCCGAGAAGGAGACAGAGCATTCCGATATAAACGAAGATGCCTGCGCCGAGCTTGCCGTTGAGATAGCCTGCAAAAACAGCTGTACCGTTTGATGCAAAAACGCTGAAGAAAACTGCTGATGCAGCTGCAAGAACGATTGCGATGCTGTTGAGAGTGAGGTTTCTTGAATTGCCTCTTTTGCCGCAGGCTGCCATAAGAGCAAGAAGGCTGACGATAACGAACACAAGCGACAGTGCAAGGCAAACAAGAGCGCCTGCGTAGCCGATGAACATTGTTTTGAGAGTCGCCGAGCCGAGCATGGCAAGGAGAGCGTCAAAATCAAGGTTTGAGAAAACGTCAATCAGTGTGATAAGATTGACAGCCGTTGCTTTTTCACCCATAAAGGGAGCTTTGAAGCTGATTTCACAAAGGGGAATCAGCAACGCAGCAATAGGAAGAATCGAAAGGAAAATTCTTATTATAGTAAGCTTTGAGCCTACGAATGAAGCTTTGAGTCTGTCTATTCTTTTCTGAAGTTTAGCGTGCTCTGCTTCAGCAGCATCAGCCTCGTCAAGAAGTTTTTCCTCAAGACCGTAATAAACAAGGTTTACACCGCATCCGGGGCAGTTGGGACGCCAATCAAACAGAGTAAGTTTGCGACCGCACTTAGGACAATTAGCCATATGCTTTCCTCCTGTATATCAATTAGAGTATTTTACAGTATATAAAATTTTAACATAATAATCAAACTAAATCAATTGTCAACAATAACTAAAAAGAGCGTTCATTTTTCGGCATTATGCCTATGAACGCTCTTTGAATATTAAATTAAATGAAGCCGCCGTCTGCAATAACGGTTTGTGACGTGATATAAGCGGAATCCTTGCCGGCAAGAAAGGAGACGATTCCTGCGATTTCTTCGGGTGTTCCGAATCTTCCTGCAGGGATTTCATCTGCGAAAGCAGCCTTGTCCTCATCGGAGAGGTTGGAGTTCATTTTTGTATCGATCGCACCGGGAGCGATGCAGTTGACCTGAACGTTGCTGGGGGCAAGTTCCTTGCCGAGAGCTTTGGACAGACCAATGACCGCTGCCTTTGTTGCGGAGTAAACGGTTTCGCAGGAAGCACCGCTGACCCCCCACATTGAGGAGATATTGATTATCTTGCCTGATTTGCGGCTGACCATACCGGGCACAGCGAATTTACAGCAGTTATAAACGCTTTTGAAGTTAACCGCGCAGATGCGGTCAAACTCTTCCTCTGAAATATCGGTGAAAAGCTTTTGCTGAGCCATTCCTGCATTGTTGACGAGTATGTCGATGCCGCCGAAAAAATCAAAAGCATCGTTAAAAATCTTTTCAACCTGTCCGTAATCCGAAACGTCAGCTTTATAAAGGCGGAATTTAACTCCGAGCTTTTCAAGCTCTTTGCCGAGTTTCTCTGCTCCTGCATCGTCGGAATAATAGCAGGCTGCAATGTCAAATCCGTCTGCGGCAAGGCGAAGGGCAATTGCTCTGCCGATTCCGCCCGACGCACCGGTGATTAATGCACGTTTATTATTCATTATGCACCAAGACCTAAATCAAGACCTTCTCCGTAAACTGCAGAAATATCGAAATAACCTGCAGGCACCTTGAATCTGGTGGTATCTGCCTTTGAGGAAATCTCGGTGATTTCCCAGATTGTAACGTCATTTCCGGAAATCATTTCAACTCTGATGGGGTTGCCCTTTGAATCAAAGTAATTCTTTGTGGTTGCGGTGCCGTCCTCTGATTTGTAAACGTCGCAATAATAGGTCTTGCCGTTTGATTTAACTTCGTAGGAAGCATCGTAAACGGTGTTGTCTTCAATCTCGCTTTCGAAGATTTCGGGATTGAACATTTCTTCAAATGCTTCTGCAGGCATCTCGGCATAGAGCTTCAGGGCAGGGAAGAAGGTGTAGCACTTGCCGTCCTTGTAGAGGATGTTCGCCTTCATTGATGAGCCTGTTTCGTCAACGGGCATACTTGTTTCGATGAGGAAATTTTCGCCTGACTTGCTCCAGGTCATGGGCACGTCGGTTTCCTGCTCGCTGATGATTGATTTGATGTTCATTTTGACGGTGAAAGCGTTGCCGCCGATGATATCCTTATAGGACTTGGAATCTTCGCGTACGGGATTGCCGTCAGAATCGAGCTTTACTTCGGTTTTGCTGAAACTGCTTTCGGGCACAAGACCGTCGGAAATGATGAAATCAACTTTTTCGGTGTCGAGAATTGCATCGGGATTCTTTTCAAACTCCTTGCTCACCTGCTCAATGTGAATCTGTGCCTGCTCTTTTTCCGAATATTTCGTAACGCCTACAACGTTGTTTTTGTCAACCTCGGTAACCTTGTTGCCGTTTGCGTCGGTATATTCATAAATGATTTCGCCTTTATCGTTTTTGTTAGTAACAACAGGAACCAGATTGCCGTTGCCGTCGTCAACAAAAAGCTCGGTTACGCCGAGGTTAAGAGTTGTTTCTTCGGCTGCGGGTGTGGTTGTGTTGCCCTCAAGATTGCCTTCAAGACCGTTTTTGCAAGCACTCATACCGAAAAGTACGGCGAAAACTGAAAGAATGGCAAGAGTCTTTTTAATCATAGGTTTTTCCTCCAAAAATGGCTACGGATTTTCGTAACACTGTTGAGCGGACTGCTGTCCACGATATATAGAATACTTGATTTTGTGGATAAAATCAAGTACGGAATAATAAAATATGTTAGATAAATTGTAAAGCTTTTGTTGCCGAATTGTAACGATGGATTTATTTTAAAAAATATTTTAAAAATCTCTTGCAAAATTCATAATTATAATCTATAATAATCTGCGTACTTTAATAAACGCTGATATGGCTCAGTTGGTAGAGCAGCGCATTCGTAATGCGCAGGTCGTCGGTTCGAGTCCGACTATCAGCTCCAGAAAAAGGCGGACTTTACGAAAGTGAAGTCCGCCTTTTTCAACGAAATAAATTCTTGTGGGATTTGTGAAATGTCTTTTGGGTGTGAGTGGATTTATTTCATTTCACTTGATGCAACAGCATCAAATTTCATAATTCAAAAGTGAATTATTTCATGTTTGCCGTCAGGCAAATATTTCACCGGAAAACAGTTTGTTTAATTGTATTTTGCAAAACAAAACCTCCCGATGCTCGGACGAACATCAGGAGGTTAATTATTAGGAATATATTATTCGATTTCGGAGCTGACTGCCTTTTCGAACAGAGCTTCGATTTCTGCAGAGGGTTTCTTGTCAATAAGTGAAACAATAACTGCTGCAAGTGCGCCTGCGATGAAGCCGGGGAGAAGCTCGTAGATACCTGTTGAATCTGTGAGGAGAAGCATCCATACAACGTCAACAACTGCACCGACAACAACGCCTGCAATAGCGCCCTTGTATGTGAAGCGTTTCCAGAAGAGTGAAAGGATGATAACGGGACCGAAAGCGGAGCCGAAGCCACCCCAGGCGTTATCAACAAGTGTCATAATGGTTGCTGCGCCTTCGGATTTGCTGCTTGCGATGAAATAAGCGATAACAGCGATAGCAAGAACAACGATTCTGCCGACCCAAAGGGTTTCTTTGTCGGAAGCATTCTTGCGGAAGATGGGCTTGTAAATATCGCTTGTGAAGGATGAAGAGGCAACAAGAAGCTGTGAATCTGCGGTACTCATTGCAGCTGCAACGATAGCGGAGAGAAGGAGACCTGCAACAAATGCCCAAGGACCGCTGAAGATATCCTGAACGAGAGTTACGAAAACAAGCTCCTGCTGACCTGCGTCAACGAGTGCCTGAGTGGGTGCATAGCCTCTGCCGAGCAGAGCCATTGCAATCGCTGCACCAAGGGAAAGAACAACCCACACGATACCGATTGTTGCGGATTTTTTGAGAACTTTGGAGTTCTTTGTGGACATAAATCTTACGATGATGTGGGGCATACCGAAATAGCCGAGACCCCATGCAAGACCGGATGCGATATCCTGCCAGCTTGCAGCAAAGGGATTGAGGGGGTTGACGCCGCCTTCAACAGCCTGGAATGCACTTGTATCAAGGTCTTTAACAAATACAAGAACAAGCGGAACTGCAAGAAGAGCTGCGAGCATCATAAGACCCTGGAAGAAGTCTGTCCAGCAAACAGCCTTAAAGCCGCCGAGGAAGGTGTAAACAATAATAATAGCTGCAAAGATAAGAAGTGCAACGTTGGGATTCTCGGCAAGCTGGGGAACAACCTGGATGAAAACCTTCTGACCTGCAACGAAGCTGGATGCAACGTAGATTGTGAAGAAAACGAGGAAAACAACGGCGCAGATTATCTGGAGAGCGGGACTCTTGGTGAGGAATCTGTTTGAAAGATACTGAGGAACCGTGATGGAGTCATTTGCTGCCTGTGAGAATTTGCGGAGTCTGCGTGCGATGAAAATCCAGTTAGCGGCTGTGCCGAGTGCAAGGCCGATACCGATCCATACCTGACCCATACCGAAAGCGAGGATGCTGCCGGGGAAGCCCATAAGAAGCCAACCGCTCATATCGGAAGCCTGTGCGCTGAGGGCTGTTACCCAGGGACCCATTGAACGTCCGCCGAGGAAATAATCTTTTTCGCCCGTTCCTTTTGATTTAAAAAAGAAAACGAGGCCGATTGCGAGAACTGCTGCAAAGTAAACTATAAATGCCGCAATCTGAGGTGTCATAGAATCAAAACCTTTCTCTTAAAATAATGTAAATGTTATATTAACAGATAATGAATTAATATGCAATACCGACTGCATTATAGAATAAAGTTTATACTGAAATACGCAAAAAATAAAAATCGCCTTGAAAATCAAGACGATTTAACGAGAAATTAATATAAACTCAAAATTTAATCAAAAAAAGACTTTTGGTTTATTTTTCGGTTCTGAAGCCGTTGAGGAACATCGGCAGAAGAAACTGCGAATAGTTGCAGAGAGAATAATTGCCGTTGCAGATGCACCAATCGTAGAGGAGTGCTCTTTCAAAAAGCGCATATGCCTTGAGAATTTCGTTGGTTGAAACGTCGGAGCGGAGCTGACCGTTCTGCTGACCGTGAATGATGATTTTACGCAGAAGCTTGAAATAGGTTCTGCTGTTATCGAGAAGGTGCTTTTCACCCGTTGTTATGAGCTGGGTTGAATACATTCTCGCAAGCAGGTCGAGAGAAATGCGGTTCTCAATCATAAAAAACAGCTCTTTATTCAGGTCGATGAGGGTTTTGAACGCATCGCCGTCGTAATCGATGCTGCTTTCGAGTGATTCGTATTTATCGTCAAAAAGGTATGAAAGGGTCGAGAGAAGCGCATCCTTGCCGCTGAAATGGTGATAAAACGTGCCCTTTGACGTTTCGGAACGCTCAACAATATCCTCTATCGTTGTGTTTTCGTAGCCGTTTTCATAAAAAAGCTCCCACGCCGCATTGATGATTTTCATACGGGTGTTTCTTGAATCCTTTCTCGGCAAAGCCGTCACCGCCCTTCTGTCAGAAATTGATTATTCCGAGATGCTCAAGGAGAATTTTGAGGCCCATAAGAATGAGTATGATTCCGCCTGCAAGCTCTGCTTTGGATTTGAATTTCGCTCCGAAAATATTACCGATTTTGATGCCGATTGCCGAAAGAACAAAGGTTGTTGCACCGATGAAGCCGACTGCGGCACCGATATTGACCTCGGGAAGGAGAGCAAACGTGATTCCGACGGCAAGAGCATCGATGCTTGTGGCAACCGCCATGGTGAGCATCTCTTTGAATCCCATTGAATCGCAGGATTTTTCTTCGTCCTTTTCAAATGATTCCTTAATCATATTTGCACCGATGATTCCGAGAAGAACAAACGCAACCCAATGGTCGATTCTGGTTATGTAATCGGAAAGTGCCGAGCCCAGAAGATAGCCGATAAGAGGCATAAGACCCTGAAAACCGCCGAACCATGCGCCGGCAACGGCCATTTCTTTGATGCCTGCTTTCCTGACGGCGAGGCCCTTGCAGATTGCAACCGCAAAAGCGTCCATCGAAAGACCGACGGCGATTATGAACAATTCGGCAAGACCCATACGTCCTCTCCTTTTCCGATAAAAAAATCGGATACATTTTTGTGCATCCGAGAATATCAACAATGATTATTTTTGATATTTTATCATATAAAAAACGTGTTTGTCAATAGTGCAGAGCAATGACGTTCAGTTTCGGTGTTAGTGACAAAATAACAAGGCAAAATTCTGTCAAATTTTATTCCCCAAAGTATTGCAATAAAATATAAATATATAGTATAATAAACGAGGTTATTTTTATAAAAATGAAGGAGGAAGATTTTTATGAAAAAAGTCGGAATCATTATGGGCAGCGACAGTGACCTGCCCGTTGTTGAAAAAGCTATCACCACTCTCGAAGAGTACGGCGTGCCTTACGAGGTTCACGTTTATTCCGCACACAGAACTCCCGAGCAGTCGAAGGCTTTTTCACAGAATGCCATTGATAACGGTTTCGGTGCAATAATCGCCGCCGCAGGCAAGGCTGCTCACCTCGCAGGTGCCGTTGCCGCCAACACAACTCTTCCCGTTATCGGCATCCCCGTCAAAGCATCAACTCTTGACGGTCTTGACGCTCTCCTTTCAACCGTTCAGATGCCTGCAGGCATTCCCGTTGCAACGGTTGCGATTGACGGTGCGGTCAACGCCGCTTTGCTTGCAATACAGATTCTTGCGGTTTCCGATGCAGAGCTTGCAAAGAAGCTCGCCGATGCAAGAGCAGCGGCAACGGAAAAGGTTCTTGCCGCAAACAAAAAGATTGAAGAAAAGTTCAACAAATAATTTCGTCTAAACCAATTCTCGGGAGGTACCCCTATGGGAGGATTTTTCGGCGCAACGTCAAAGCGTGACGTTGTTCTGGACGTGTTTTTCGGTGTGGATTACCATTCGCACCTCGGCACTCGCCGCGGCGGTATGGCTGCGGTTGATGAGACAAAAGGATTTCAGCGTGACATTCACAACATTGAGAATGCACCTTTCCGCACAAAGTTTGCAGGAATAGTCGATGAAATGCACGGCAACGCCTGCATCGGCTGCATCAGCGACAGCGACCCGCAGCCGCTTATCATTCGTTCAAGTCTCGGAGTTTACGCTTTATCAACAATCGGATGCATCAACAATGCGGACGAGCTTGTTAATCAGTTTCTTTCCGAAAGCGGCGGCCATTTCAACGCAATGACCTCGGGCAGAATCAACTCAACGGAACTTGTTGCGGCTCTGATTAACCAGAAAAACGACTTCGTTGAAGGTATCAGATTTGCGCAGGAAAAGGTTGAGGGCTCTCTTTCCGTTCTCGTCCTTAAAGAGGACGGCTCGCTTCTTGCGGCAAGAGATAAATTCGGACGTCTGCCCGTTATTATCGGCAAGGATTCAGAGGGACACAGTGTTTCGTTTGAGTCGTTTGCTTTTGAAAAGCTTGGCTATGAATTCTGCAAGGAGCTCGGTCCGGGCGAAATCGTCAGGCTGACTCCCGATGCGGTTGAAACACTTTCCGAGCCGCTCAAGAAAATGCGTATCTGCGCTTTCCTCTGGACGTATTACGGTTATCCCAATTCAACGTATGAAGGTGTCAACGTTGAGGTAATGCGAAACAGAAACGGCGGAGTTATGGCAAGGGATGAGGCGGATTCCCGTCCCGAAGGCATCGACCTTGTCAGCGGCGTTCCCGATTCGGGTGTTGCACACGCACTCGGCTATTCAAACGAAAGCAAGATTTCTTATGCAAGACCTTTCGTTAAATATACGCCTACATGGCCCAGAAGCTTTATGCCCACCAATCAGCTTGAACGCAACAAGGTTGCAAAAATGAAACTTGTTCCCGTTCACGACAATATTCAGGGCAAGAGTATGCTTCTTGTTGACGACAGCATCGTAAGAGGAACACAGCTCAGAGAAACGGTTGAATTCCTCTATAACAACGGAGCAAAGGCTGTTCATATGCGCTCGGCTTGTCCGCCGATTATGTATGGCTGCAAATATCTCAATTTCTCGCGCAACACATCTGATGACGACCTGATTGCAAGAAGAATCATTCACGAGCTTGAAGGTCCCGAGGGTGATAAATATATTGAAGAATATGCGGATGCATCAACCGAAAGAGGCAAGAAGCTGCTCGCAACAATTTGTGAGAGATTCAAGTTTGCATCTCTGGGTTACCAGAGCATCAAGGGACTTATCGAGGCGATAGGTCTCCCCGAGGATTGCATCTGCACCTATTGCTGGACAGGCAAGGAATAAAAAAACAAACAATTGTGATTAAACACAGGAGGAATATACTATGGAAAAAAGCTTCAGCGAAAGCTACGCAGCAGCAGGCGTTGATATTACCGCCGGCTACAGAGCTGTTGAGCTCATGAAAACCCACATCAAAAGAACTCTCACTGCAGGTGCACTTTCCGACATCGGCGGCTTCGGCGGCCTTTTTGAAATGGACCTTACGGGCATCACGAAGCCCGTCCTCGTAAGCGGTACGGACGGCGTCGGCACAAAGGTGAAACTTGCTTTCATTATGGATAAGCACGATACGGTCGGCATCGACTGCGTTGCAATGTGCGCATACGATATCATCTGCTGCGGCGCAAAGCCCCTGCTTTTCCTTGATTACATTGCCTGCGGCAAGAACGTTCCCGAGAGAATTGCCGAAATCGTTTCGGGTATCGCTGAAGGCTGCGTTCAGTCAAACGCTGCTCTCATCGGCGGTGAAACCGCTGAAATGCCCGGCTTCTATCCCGTTGACGAATATGACCTTGCAGGCTTCTGCGTAGGCGTTGTTGATAAGGATAAGATTCTCGATAACACCAAAATCAAGGCAGGCGACGCTGTTATCGCCATCCCCTCAAGCGGCGTTCATTCAAACGGCTTCTCGCTTGTGCGCAAGGTATTTGACGTTGAAAACGCAGATATCAAAACTCCCGTTGCAGAGCTTGGCGGCAAGTCAGTCGGCGAAACTCTCCTCACTCCCACAAAGATTTACGTTAAGCCCATGACAGCTCTCTTTGAAGAGGTTACGGTCAAGGCTGTTTCACATATCACGGGCGGCGGCTTCTATGAGAATATTCCGAGAAGCATTCCCGACGGCTTCGGCGCAAAAATTGACAGAAGCGCACTCCGTATTCTTCCCATCTTCGACCTCATTGCAAAGACCGGAAATATCCCCGAAAGAGATATGTTCAACACCTTCAATATGGGTGTCGGTATGAGCATTGTTGTTGCTGCGGAGGATGTTGAAAAGACCCTTGAAATCCTCAAGGCAAACGGTGAGGATGCCTACGTTATGGGCGAAATCATCGAATCCGAAGAAAAAGTTGTTATTTGCTAAAGCAAGGAGACAGTCCTATGGTCAGAAAAGCCAGAATCGCCGTTCTTGTTTCCGGCGGCGGAACAAATCTGCAGGCGCCTATTGATGCGCAGAAAAGCGGCATCATCTCAAGCGGAGAAATTACGCTGGTAATTTCAAACAAAGAGGGAGCTTACGCTCTCGAAAGAGCGGCGAATGCCGGCATAAAGACCGAAACGGTTATCAAAAAAGAAACCCCCGATTTCGAGGGCAGACTTATTGAGCTTCTTGAAGCAAACGCAACGGACGTTATCGTCCTTGCAGGCTTTATGAGCATATTGAGCGAGAGATTCACTTCTCATTTTGAAAAGAGAATTCTCAACGTTCACCCTTCGCTGATTCCGTCATTCTGCGGCGAAGGCTTCTACGGCTTGCGCGTTCATCAGGCGGCGCTTGATTACGGCGTTAAGGTGACGGGCGCAACCGTACATTACGTTAACGAAATTCCCGACGGCGGACAGATTATAATGCAGAAAGCGGTTGAAATTCAGCCCGACGATACTCCCGAAATTCTCCAGAAAAGAGTTATGGAGCAGGCCGAATGGATTATTCTTCCTCTTTCTGTTGAAAAGGTCTGCAAAGAAATTACGGAGGGCTGATAAAAATGAAAGTTCTTGTTGTTGGCGGCGGCGGCCGCGAGCACGCAATCATCAAAAAGTTAAAAGAAAGCGAAGAAATTGAAAAAATATATGCACTTCCCGGCAACGGCGGTATTGCCGCTGATGCCGAATGTGTTGCAATCGGTGCAAAGGATATCGAAGGTATTGTTGAATTCGCAAAAAACAACGATATCGGCTTTGCGGTTGTTGCTCCCGACGATCCGCTTGTTCTCGGTGCTGTTGATGAGCTTGAAAAGCTCGGTATTCCCTGCTTCGGTCCCGAAAAGAAGGCGGCAATCATCGAGGGAAGCAAGGTTTTCTCAAAGAACCTTATGAAAAAATACAGCATCCCCACCGCAGCCTATGAAGTGTTTGACGATGCCGCAAAGGCACTCGCTTATATCGAAACCGCTCCCATTCCCACCGTTATCAAGGCAGACGGTCTTGCTCTCGGCAAGGGTGTTATCATTGCGATGACCCGTGAAGAAGCCGCAGATGCAGTCAGAAACATTATGGAGGACAAGCAGTTCGGTGACAGCGGCAACCAGATTGTTATAGAGGAATTTCTTGAGGGTCCCGAGGTTTCCGTTCTTTCATTCACTGACGGCAAAACCGTTGTTCCGATGATTTCATCGATGGACCACAAGCGTGCACTTGACGGAGACAAGGGTCTCAATACGGGCGGTATGGGTACAATTGCTCCCAACCCCTATTACACTCCCGAGGTTGCCGAGAGATGTATGAAGGAAATTTTCCTTCCCACAATCAACGCAATGAATGCCGAAGGCAGAACCTTCAAAGGCTGTCTCTATTTCGGACTTATGATTACCAAAAACGGTCCCAAGGTTATCGAATATAACTGCCGTTTCGGTGATCCCGAAACTCAGGTTGTTCTTCCTCTTCTCGAAAGCGATCTTTTTGAGATTATGAAGCACGTTGCGGCAGGTACCCTTGCAGATGCCGAGGTTAAATTCAGCAGTAACAGTGCTTGCTGTGTCGTTATGGCATCCGAGGGATATCCTCAGAAATATCAGACGGGCTTTGAAATCACAATGCCCGCAGATAAAAATATCTATATCGCAGGCGCAAAGCTTGACGGAGATAAGCTCCTTACGGGCGGCGGCAGAGTTCTCGGCGTTACCGAAACCGCCGCAACTCTCGGCGAAGCAATCGAAAAAGCCTACGAAACAGTTAAATCGGTTAATTTTGAAAATGCCTTTTATCGCAAGGATATCGGCAAGAAAGCAATGGAGGTCTGATGAATTATGGTATACAGAGCCTATGTCGAGAAGAAAAAGGGTCTCGATAACGAAGCACAGTCCCTTAAGAACGAGCTTGTTTCTCTTCTCGGAATTTCTACTCTTGAAAACGTCAGAATCCTCAACAGATACGACGTTGAGGGTCTTGAAAAAGAGCTTTTTGACTATGCGAAAACAACCGTACTCTCCGAGCCTCAGCTCGATATCATCTCTGAAGAGCCGAATCTTGAGTGCGACAGACTTTTTGCAACGGAATTCCTTCCCGGTCAGTTTGATCAGAGAGCCAACTCCTGCGCAGAATGTATCCAGATGATTTCAAAGGGTGAAAGACCCCTTGTAAGAAGCGCAAAGGTTTACTGCCTTTACGGCAACCTCAGCGACGAGCAGCTTGAGCAGATCAAGAAATACGTCATCAACCCCGTTGAAGCAAGAGAAGCAACTCTTGAAAAGCCCGAAACCCTTGCGGCTGAATACGATATTCCTGAAAGCGTAAGAACTCTTGACGGCTTCATCGGTCTTGATGAAAAGGGTCTTGCGGATTTCGTTGACGAATACGGTCTTGCAATGGACCTTGACGATATCAAATTCTGCCAGAATTATTTCATCAGCGAGCAGAGAGACCCCACAATCACCGAAATCAGAATGATTGATACTTATTGGTCTGATCACTGCCGCCACACAACATTCCTTACAAATATCGATTCCGTTAAGTTTGAGGACGAGCTTCTCCAGAGAGCTTACGACGATTATATTGCCGTCAGAAAAGAAATCGGCAGAACAAAGCCCGTTAACCTTATGGATATCGGCACTATCGCAGGCCGCTACCTCAAGAGCAAGGGTCTGCTTGCAAAGCTTGACGAGAGTGAAGAAATCAACGCTTGCACAGTTAAGATTGACGTTGAAATCGACGGCAAGGCTGAAAAATGGCTTCTTCTCTTCAAGAACGAAACCCACAACCATCCCACCGAAATCGAGCCCTTCGGCGGTGCTGCAACCTGCATCGGCGGTGCTATCAGAGACCCGCTTTCAGGCAGAAGCTACGTTTACGCCGCAATGCGCGTAACGGGTGCAGGCGATCCCACAGTTCCCGTCAGCGAAACCATCGAGGGTAAGCTTCCCCAGAGAAAAATCGTTACCACAGCAGCAGCGGGCTACAGCTCCTACGGTAACCAGATCGGTCTTGCAACGGGTATCGTTGATGAGCTTTATCATCCCGGCTACGTTGCAAAGAGAATGGAAATCGGTGCGGTTATTGCGGCTGCTCCCGAAGAAAACGTCCGCCGCGAATGCCCTGTTGATGGCGACGTTGTAATTCTCCTCGGCGGCAGAACAGGCCGCGACGGCTGCGGCGGTGCAACGGGTTCATCAAAGAGCCATAATCTCAAATCACTTGAAAGCTGCGGCGCAGAGGTTCAGAAGGGTAATGCTCCCGAAGAAAGAAAGCTTCAGCGTCTGTTCAGAAATAAAGAGGCATCAAGACTTATCAAGCGTTGCAACGACTTCGGCGCAGGCGGCGTTTCCGTTGCTATCGGTGAGCTTGCTGACGGTCTTGAAATCAACCTCAATGCAGTTCCCAAGAAATACGAAGGTCTTGACGGAACAGAGCTTGCAATCTCCGAAAGCCAGGAAAGAATGGCTGTTGTTGTTGAAGCAAAGGACGTTGCAAGATTCTGTGAGCTCGCAGAGAGTGAAAACCTTGAAGCAACCGTTGTTGCCGAGGTTAAGGAAAAGCCCTATCTCGTAATGTACTGGAACGGCAAGGCTATCGTTAATATCAGCCGTGAATTCCTTAATTCAAACGGTGCGGAGAAGCACATCGACGTTGCTCCCGCAAAGCTTGAGGATTATTCAAAGGAAATCGGCACTTCATTCGCCGATATGTACGTTGAAATGGCATCCGACCTCAACATTTGCTCAAAGAGAGGTCTTTCCGAGCGTTTCGACTCAACCATCGGTGCAAATACCGTTCTTATGCCCTTCGGCGGCAAGCATCAGCTCACTCCCATTCAGGCAATGGTACACAAGGTTGCCGTTGAGAAGAAGGAAACCGATACCTGCTCCGTAATGTCCTGGGGCTATAACCCCTTCATTACCGAAAAGAGCCCCTACCACGGTGCATATCTTGCGGTTATCGAATCCGTTTCCAAGCTCATTGCCGCAGGTGCAAAGTTTGAGGACGTTTACCTCACCTTCCAGGAATATTTTGAAAAGCCCAAGAAGGATCCCGCAAGATGGGGCAAGCCTCTTGCCGCACTTCTCGGTGCGTTCAAGGCTCAGACAGACCTTAAGGTTGCTGCTATCGGCGGTAAGGACTCAATGAGCGGCACTTTCGAGGATATCGACGTGCCTCCCACTCTTGTATCCTTTGCGGTTACAACAGAAAAGCTTAAAAATATCGTTTCACCCGAATTCAAGAAGGCAGGCAGCAAGGTTGTTATCATCAAGCCCGAATATACTGCCGACAAGCTTCCCGAAACCGCATCTCTCCTCAAGGTTTACGATGAGGTTCACTCTCTTGTTGAGGCAGGCAAGGCTGCCGCTGTTTACACTCCCTGCATGGGCGGCGCTGCTGAAGCAGTTCTCAAGATGGCAATGGGTAACGGTGTAGGCTTTGAATTCGATAAGGCACTTTCACTCGAAGATATCTTCGGTTATTCCTACGGCTCATTCATCGTTGAGCTGACAGACGATACCGATTGCGGCACTCTTCTCGGTTACACAACCGAAGAAAAATCAATCGCATATGCAGGCGAAAAGCTTGACTGCACAAAGCTCTTCGGAGTTTACGAGGATAAGCTTGAGGAAATCTATTCCTGCAACATCGAAATGCCCGAAAAGAAGATTGAGACCTTCGATTTCAAGGCAGAAACTTTTGCAAAGCCCGCAATCAGAACGGCTAAACCCAAGGTGCTTATCCCTGTATTCCCCGGCACAAACTGCGAATACGATTCCGCAAAGTATGCCGAAAGAGCAGGTGCCGAGGCAGAGATTTTCGTAATCAACAACCTCACCTCCGCAGGCATCGCAAAGTCGGTTGAAGATTTTGCCGCAAAGATCGGTGAGAGCCAGATTATCTTTGTTCCCGGTGGCTTCTCAGGCGGCGACGAGCCTGACGGCTCAGGTAAGTTCATTACCGCATTCTTCAGAAACGCTGAAGTCAAGGAGGCCGTAACGGAGCTTCTTGAAAAGCGTGACGGTCTTATGCTCGGCATCTGTAACGGCTTCCAGGCGCTCATCAAGCTCGGTCTTGTTCCCTACGGCAAGATTATCGACACTGATGAAACCTGCCCGACTCTTACCTATAACACAATCAGCCGCCACCAGTCCAAGCTTGTCAGAACAAAGCTTGTTTCCAACAATTCTCCCTGGCTTTCAAAGGCAAAGCAGGGCGAAATCTACACCGTTCCGATTTCGCACGGTGAAGGCCGCTTCATTGCTGACGAAGCTCTCATCAGACAGCTTGCGGCAAACGGTCAGATTATCACCCAGTACGTTGATTTTGACGGCAACGCAACAAACGACGTTGCATTCAATCCCAACAATTCCGATTTCGCTATCGAAGGTATCGTATCACCCGACGGCAGAGTCCTCGGCAAGATGGGTCACTCCGAAAGAACGGCGTTCGGTCTTTACAAGAACGTTCCCGGCGAATTCGACCTCAAGCTCTTCGAATCTGCGGTTGAATACTACAAATAATATCAGCATCACAGCCCTCGGATTTTCCGGGGGCTTTTTGCTTTGTCAAGCTCGGATATCGCTTCCTTCGAAAGCTTCAGAAGCGCATATATATTAGGTATGGCGAGCAGACCGTTGAAAATATCGGAGATATTCCAGACGATATCGAGCTTTGCAACGCACCCGATGAAAACGGCAACGGCATATATAATATTATAGTATACGCCCGAATCATCGCCGAAAAGATATGCGGCGCCGCTTTTGCCGTAAAAAGACCACGCAACAAGGGTAGCAAATGCGAAAAGACAGATGCAGATTCCGAGCAGGATTCCGCCCGTTTTACCGACAACGCTTTCAAAAGCCGCAGAGCAGAGTGCGATTCCGTTAAGACTGCCCGAGGGTGACCACACTCCGCTTGCAAGAATCGTGACGGCGGTGACGGTGCACATAAAAAGTGTGTCGAATGCGACCTCGAAAATGCCCCACATTCCCTGAATGCCCGGCACATCACAATCGGCATTTGCGTGAATGACGGTGTTGCTGCCGAGACCTGCTTCGTTTGAGAAAACTCCTCTTGAAATTCCATAGCGTGCCGCCTTCGCAATGCCGAAGCCCGACACCGCTTTCGGTGAAAAAGCATCCTTCACAATCATTGTGAAGGAGGGAAGCAGTGCGTGGCGATTTTTGATGATGACCGCAAGGCAGAGAAAAAGAAAAACGCAGGAGAGCAGGGGAATCAGCTTTTCCGAAAGGGCGGAAATTCTTTTGAGACCTCCCGAAATGCAGATGAAAACAAGCGGCGCAAGGATGAATGCCGTAAGCAGGGGAGAGATTCCGAAGGCTTCAAGACCTGCCGAAACGGAATTCGCCTGCGTCATATTTCCCATTCCGAGCGACGTGCCGATAAGCAGAAAGGCATAGACCTTGGCGAGCTTCGGATTTTTCAATCCTCTTTCGATATAGAGCATCGGACCGCCGACCCATTGCCCGAGAGAATTCCGTATGCGGTATTTTATGCCGAGAATGTTTTCACAGCAGCAGGTCATCATCCCGAGAATTGCGGAAATCCACATCCAGAAAACCGCACCGGGTCCGCCTGCAACAAGTGCGGTTGCAACTCCCGTTATGTTTCCCGTGCCGAGGCAGGCGGCAAGGGCAGAGGTAAGGGCGGCGAATTGCGAAACCGTGCCGTCGTTTTTCGGCGGCTCTTTTCTTTTTTTAAAAGCATCGACAATGGTTAATCTGAACCACTTTCCGATTCCGAAAATCTGAAAAAATCCCGTTTTCAACGAAAGAAACAGCCCCGTACCAAGAAAGACCGTCAGCATCGGCGGTCCCCAGATAACGGAGCTGATTAACGAATTTATCATATAAAACATAAGCTCCACCTCAATCCAAGTATATGAGGCGGAGCTGCTGATTATTTGTCTGCGGTTGTTTTCTCAACAAGAACGAGCTGAATTTCAAGAGCCTTTGCGTATGCTTCAACGTTTTTGAAATCGCTGATGTCGCCGTGATGCTTGATTTCAAGATGCTCGTAGCTTTTGCCGACATCAAGGAACATTGCGCTGATTTCAACGGGGTCAACCGTAAAATGGATAACTCTGGGCATCTTGCCGAGGTAGAAAGCGTGGTCCTTGAGGTTCTTGACGGCGTCATTGAATACCACCTGAACGAGATTGTCACATTCGTTGAAGGTGTAGGGCTCAACGGTTTCAACCTTTGCATCAAGGAATTTAATGCTCTTGAGGGTTGCTTTGTTGAATGCCTTGGGCTCAATTTTGGTGAGGAATCTTGAAAGCTCAACGTTGATGAGCTTGTGCTCGCTTGTGAAGGTGTTTGCGCCGAGGACGGTAACCTTTGCACCGTTGAGATATGCGGGAATCTGGAGATCGGTGGGCGCCTGCGTTTTGGTGTAGCCAACGATTTTTGCCGTTCCGTCATCGAGCATAACGAATTTGAAATCTTCCTGCGTCATAACCTGGGCTGCAGGCTTAGTGGTGGTAGGTGTTTCCTCGGGCTTTTTATCGCAAGCGGTAAAAACGGTGAGAACGCAGAGAATTGCAACAATAAGGGAGATAATCTTTTTCATATTGATTTTCCTTTCACGGTGCATCAGCTCAGACCTGCTTCCTCGCAGTTGCGCAGATGCTCCTTATATGTTTTGGCGTAAATATAGTTGTTTTCGGAATCGGTGATGAAGAAATAATAATCCGTTTCTTCGGGGAAAATGGCGGCGTTCACGGCTTCGATTCCCGGATTTGTTATCGGGCCTTCCTGTAAGCCTTCGCATTTGTAGGTGCTGTAAATTTCCAGCAGAAATCCGTATCTTTCCTCGCTTACATAGGGCTTGACGGAATCGCGCAGATAGAATGAATTCGCATCACATTGAAGCTTCGGGAAAGAGGAACTTGAAAGTCTGTTGTGAAGTACGGACGAAACTTTGCCCATATCGGCAGGGTCGCCAGCCTCCTCCTGAATAATCGATGCGATGCAGAGCACCTCGTCGAGCGTATATCCGATTTCGTCACAGCGTGCTTTGATGTCCTCACCGAATTTTGAACGGCTGTTTTTCAGAAATCTTTTCACCGCCGATTCCGCACCTTCACCGATATAGAAATCGTAGGTGTCTGGAAAAAGGTAACCCTCCATAACAAAGGAGCGGTTTTCGGGATTCGTGATTTCAAAGCCGTATTCCGCAAGTAAAGCGCTGTTTTGTGCCGTCTGCAGAAATTCGTCTGCAGTGCAAACTCCGCCGCCTTCAAGTATTTTTGCGAATTCCGCAACCGTTGACCCCTCGGGGAAGGTGAGACGAACGGAGGGACGCTCGGTTACAGGCTCGGGCGGGGAAAGTCTGTCAATGATTTTTCCGCATCCCGAAAAGCCTGCAAGAATCGCAAGGACTGTCAACAGGGAAACGGTTTTTTTAAGAAAATTATTTTTTAAAACATTCATAAAAAGATTTTAGCATACGCAGGAGCAAAAATCAAGTGCAGTATTATGCAAAACAAAAACGGTACGGCGAAGCAAAGCTCACCGTACCGTTTGAGCGGAATATAAAAATGAAAAAGTTTATGCAACGTGGAAATTCTTGATTTTGCCGTCGGTGATTGAGATGACGGGTGTTTCTTCAATTTCATCTGCAGGGGCACGCTTCTGGGCGTTTGCGTGTGCGGCTGCAAGCTCTCTCTGCTTGCGCACGCGGCGGTTGCGCAGATGGATGCGGATTGCTCTTGCAAGCTTAACCTCAAAAGCAATGATTTTTTTCTCGTTGATGAAGCCGACGATGAGCAGTACGACTGCTGCGAATTCGAAAACAGTTAAGATTATATCTGAAAGTGCCATTGTGAAATCCTCCTTGAATGAAACATTTGTTCTTACGAGTTTTATTATAGCAGGTGAACATTCGTTTGTCAATACAAATGTTCGATATTTTTCGAACATTTTTCTGCTCATCTGCATCATACCACAATATATGCTGTATAACTATGGTAAATACCACAATAAATAGATTTTTCGTTAGCAAAAATTTGTTCGTTTTCGGACAGCTTGTTACAAAAATAATGAAAAACCGAACAAAATTCGTTCACAAAATCTCTTTTTTGCGTGTCGGATGATGTTGACATTGCACGAAACAGACAATATAATTATTTTGGAATAATCAAACGGAGAGTGGTATTGATGCTTTATAATGCATGGGCTTTTGTCAGACAAAGCCTTGTCAGAATTCATCTTGGATTTGCGGGTGCTATTCACAAAATCAGCGGCGGAAAGCTCCCGAAATCTCTTTTTGCAAAAAGGTCGGGTGTTGAGAAAATCGGCACGTCCGTCAGAGTGCTTGAGAGAAAAGGTCACGTTGCCAATATTGCCAAATTCAATTCCGACGGCAGCATAAGCGACGATGATTTCATTATTCTTTCGAGCACGGATTTCCATTATGATGAAGACCACGAAATGAATCAGAAAACAACAACTATGTTTGTCAACCATATCAAGGATGTGAGACCTGACCTCGTTGTGCTCACGGGTGATATCATTCTTTCAAAATATCAGCAGATTGATGCGATTCAGTTTGCAAAGATGATGGAAGAAATCGGAATTTACTGGACAATCGTTTTCGGAAATCACGAGGTAAGGGAAGAAAAGGGCTTCTATAAATACCTTCTGATGAAGAGCTTCAGTGACTATGAGCATTGCCTTGCCGTTCACGGACCCGAAGAGCTTTTCGGCTACGGCAACTACATCGTCAACATTATGGGCAGCAAGAATAACATAAGGCAGAGCCTTTTCTTCTTCGATTCGGGCAGAGACGTGCGTGAGGAATATACGGAGCAATACGGTCTGCCCAAGGATTTCGGCGGCTATGATTTCCTTAAAAAGGAGCAGATTGATTTTTACAGAAACAGCGTTGACGAGCTTGAAAAGAAATACGGTAAATTCGGCTCGATGATGTATTTTCATATTCCTCTTCCCGAGTTCGAGGCTGCATTTGAGGGTAGCGGCGGCGCAGAGGAATATAAGCAGACGGGTAATGCCGAGGTGCTTTACGGTCATCAGTATGAAAGCGTCGGCAGCCCGAAATTCAACAGCGGTATGTTTGATGCGGCTCTTGAAAAGGGAGCGACGGCAATTTTCTGCGGTCACGACCACAACAATGACTGGTGTGCAATTTATAAAGGAATCAGGCTCACCTACAGCCTTCCGCAGAATTATAACCTCTATCATCTCGGCACGAATATGAACTTCCCCGAAGAAAAATGGAATCAGGGCGTTACCGTAACAACTCTTCACGGTGACGGCACGCTTGATATCGCACCGAGATACAACAGTATGTACTTATAATGTAATATATTAAGGAGAGTGCGTATGAATCTGTTTATTCTGGCACTTGTGTTGATTTGCATTTTCGGGATAAAATTCCGTTTCAAGGACGGATTCGAGGACTATATGTCACCCGACAAAACAGGAGCAATAAAAGGCATTTTCGTTATCATTGTTGTTTATTCGCACGTGAGACAGTATATTTCCGTGCCGTATGCAGACCCTGCAAACAAGATGTTTTTTGACGTGCTTTATTTTCTGGGTCAGCTTATGGTTGTTGCGTTCCTTTTTTATTCGGGCTACGGAATTGCGGTTTCGGTCAGCAAGAAGGAAGGCTACGTGAAAACACTTCCCAAACGGAGAATTCTCAAGGTCTGGCTGGATTTTGCGATTGCGGTTATGATTTACTTCCTTGTTTCGCTGGCACTCGGCATAAAATATGACCTTGAAAGAGTTCTCTGGTCGCTGGTCGGTCTCAAAAGTATGGGTAACAGCAACTGGTTCATATTTGTTATCATCATTCTTTACATTCTCACCGTTATCGTTTTCGGCATAACGGGAGGGAAAAAGCATTTTCTTGCAGGCGTAATCCTTATGACCGTTATGAGTGCCGTTGCAACGGCGGTGCTCTGGCATTTCTTCGGAAAACAGAACTGGTGGTATGATACGGTTATGTGTTATCCTCTCGGTATGTGGTATTATCTTGCAAAGCCGTATATCGACAAGAAGCTGCTTCCGGGCTTCTGGAAATGGTTTGCCGCCTTTGCTACCTGCGTTGTTTCGTTTGCACTTCTCAGAATGCTGTATGTTGAAACAAACAAATCGGTGGGAGCATTCATCCCGATGTCTATGATTTTTGCAATCGGCATTTCCCTGCTTTCGATGAGAGTGAGCATCAACAACTGTGTTCTGCGCTGGTTCGGCGCAAGGGTCTTCGGCGTATATATTCTTCAGAGAATACCGATGATGATTCTTCAGCATTTCGGCTGCAACGATAAGCCGGTTGTCTATGCGGCAACCTGCTTTGCGATAACGATTGTTCTGGCAGAGATTTTTGAACGTTCAACGGGTAAGCTTGATGAACTGCTCGGCATAACGCCGAAAAAGATTAAAAAATAAAATGAAACGGAGAGCAGTTTACGTTTGTTCTCCGTTTTTCTATTGACGAAAAAATATTTTCCATATATAATATAAGATGTTGTAATATGCACCGAAAGGGGTAAAAGAAATGTATAAGTTTACGGCAAAAGTTAAAAAGGGCACCGCAATCGTTAACCATACCGATATGGATAATGCGGATTTTCTTTTTGAAATGAACGAGGAAAACGGAGTAATCTCCGCATATCTTACCGCAAAAACAGACCTTAAAATGCAGGCTCTTGAGCTTGAAACGGAAAAGAAGTTTGCTGCCGACGATATTTTCTACGTCAACGGCTATCAGTCCTGGTCAACCTCACGCGAATTCAACAAATACGGTCTGCTCAAGGATATTCTTCCTCTGGGCAAAAAGCTTGGCGGTTTCGCTGCCCGTTGCTGCGGAATTATGAGCGACTATGATTTTGAAGAATACGGCAAAACAGGATGCTTCCATTCATATACATACACCTATTTCAGAAAGAAGGGTGACAGAAACATCACTCTTTACGGATCAAAGTCAGAGCGTCAGGGCTACACCGTGTTCAAGGTTGATATGCAGGGCGGCAAGTTTATCATCAAGAAGGATATTGAAGGTCTTATGCTCCGTGCAGGCGAGAAATACGAGGTTTTCAATATTGCGGTTATCGAAAAGGAATTCGATGCGGCGTTTGATGAGTATTTCTTCGATTTTATGGGCTGCAAGAAGCCGAAAATCAGCCATCTTGCAGGTTACACCTCTTGGTATAACTATTTTTCAAAGATTTCAGAGGATATCTGCCTTCGTGACCTTGACGGTATGGACAGAGCAAAGGAATGCGTTGATATCTTCCAGATTGACGACGGCTACCAGACCGCAACAGGCGACTGGCTGAGCGTCGATAAGAAAAAATTCCCCCACGGTATGAAATATATTGCCGACAAAATCCACGAGAAGGGTTATCTCGCAGGCATCTGGCTTGCTCCCTTCTGCGCACAGATGTCCTCAAAGGTGCTCAAGGAGCATCCCGACTGGATGATCGTTGACGAGGATAACGGCAAAAAGCTTTTCGGTCACGTAGGCTGGGGCGGCGCTTTCACCCTCGATATCTATCATCCCGAAGCAAGAGAATATATCAAGAGCTTCTTCCACACCATTCTCAACGAGTGGGGCTTCGATATGGTTAAGCTTGATTTCCTTTTCACACAGTGTGAGAAGCCCAGAGCAGGCAAAACAAGAGGTCAGATTATGTGCGAAGCAGTTGACCTTCTCCGTGAGGCCTGCGGCGATAAGCTGATTCTCGGCTGCGGTATTCCGCTCGGTCCTTGCATGGGTATCTTCGATGCCTGCCGCATCGGCTGCGACGTAAACAAGGCATTCGGCGGCGACTGGATTAACAGACTCGGCCTGAATAACGAGGTGCCCTCAACCCAGAATGCACTCAACAACTCTGTTTTCCGCAACCATCTTGACGGCAGAGCCTTCTGCAACGACCCCGACGTATTCTTCCTTCGTGATAACAACCTCACCTTCAATCTTGAGCAGAAGCTCCTGCTCGGTAAGGTCAATGCGGTTTGCGGCAACGTGCTTTTCGTTTCCGATAACGCAGGTGACTATTCCGAAGAAACTCTCGGTTATCTCAAGGATTTCTTTGATGACAGAGATTACAAGGTCACGGGTGCTGAATATATCGATAACGAGACAATCCGCCTTTCATTCACTGAAAACGGCGAGGAAAAGACCCTCACCTTCGATATTTATACGGGCGCAAGCAACATCAACGACTGCTTATAATACGAAAAAATTTCAGCCGTCTCTTTCGGGACGGCTGATTTTGTTGAAAAATAAAAATAAAAAACTATTGACAGAACGGAAATCTTATGATAACATATTAAAGCACTTTACGGAGAGATACCGAAGTGGTCATAACGGAACGGTCTTGAAAACCGTCGTACCTTTACGGGTACCGTGGGTTCGAATCCCACTCTCTCCGCCATTTTTTAAAACTATATAATTTTATATATACGTTACCATGGAGAAGTACTCAAGTTGGTGACGAGGCGCCCCTGCTAAGGGCGTAGGTCGGGAAACCGGCGCGGGAGTTCGAGTCTCCCCTTCTCCGCCAAAGAATAACCGTCATTCTGATACAACGGAATGACGGTTATTTTATACCCAAAATCAGCTTTTTAAGAACTTTCGGAGGAAAAAACCTCTTGCCATTGCATTAGTATCCGTTTCGAATCGTTAAAAGATAGGCAATCGTTAAATTATTAGCGTAATCGTTGATTTATAGAGGTAATCGTTAAATTATACGCGGGAATCGTTGAAAAACAGTGAGCTTTATGGTATAATAAATTTAAGGTGGTGATGCAACGTGAAACTGAATAGAGCTATGAAATCTCTTCTTGAACAATACCAGATTGACGATGTGCATCTTATCTCACAGGATAGTAGCTATCCCATCTGGCAAAAAGAAGATGCCATTGGAAGAAAGTATTGG
>JAZNUD010000063.1:0-8077 GCA_045592085.1 Acutalibacteraceae bacterium
TATTCATAATGCTCCCAAAGATTAAGGCAAAGCCACGGCCCTGCCATGGGGAAGAATCCGCAGTCAACGCTGTCATGAACACCCGTTCTTCCGAAAGCGTCGGTAGTGTGATTGATAAGCCATCCCCTTGCGTCGAAAAGCTCCTTTGCGGTTTGAGCACCGAAAGTGCTGACCTTTTTCATAAAATTGATAAAAGGTGCAAAGGTTGCGGACATATTTGCGTTTTCACAGGGCCAATAATTCATCTGGAGATTTATGTTGGTATGGAAATCGCTTCCCCAGGGCGGGTTAAAATCGTGACACCATATTCCCTGAAGGTTTGCCGGTAACCTTGCATTTTTACCGGAGCTTTCAATCAAAAGATATCTGCCGAAATTATAATAAAGAGAAAATAAATCGGGATCATATTCGTCCCATTTAAGTTCTTTCAATCTTTGATTCGTTGTCAACTCGCTGATTTCCGTTGTTTCAAGCTCAAGCTGAACGTTGCCGAACCATTTTTTATGAGCAGATATGTGTGTTTCTTTAACCGTTTCGTAATCTGCGGCAAAAAGACTATCAACGGTTTTATTTAATTTGCTCTTAAAATCAACAGATTCATCAACGTCATATTTTTCTGCGTTATAATTAGTTTCAAAAGCAGCGTAAACTACAACCCACGTTGCATCCGTAACGGTTACGGTGCTGTGGTCAGAAGATAATTCACCGTCGGTTTTTATACGGAGTTTTGAACCGAAAGACATTCCTTCGCCACCCTCACCGTAATAATGATGAGTGTTGTAAGTTATTCTGCCGTTCATAATTATTGTGTCCGGATTGATGCAAGCGCTGTATGCATCCTGCTTTCTTTTAATGCTGACATTGCAGGAAAAAGGTTTACCGTCGGTTTCAACTTTATAAACCAAACCGTCAAAATCCTCGCTGATAAAGCATTCACTATTGTAATTGACTTTGCTTTTTGTCCAGAAAATTCTTGCAACAGCTTCGCTGAGTTCCAGTTCTTTTCTGTAATTTGAAACGGGAGATTTATCAAGAAAATCGATAAAAATCTCACCGAAGCTTTCGTAGGAACGAACAACGGGAGGATCTGATAAAAAAGTTACTCTGGCAAGCTGAGCCGCTTCCTTGAGCTTTTCCTCCCTGACAAGACGGCGGATTTCAGCAAGAGCTTCGGGCGAAGCGTGGTATTTCTCTTTAATCTGTCTGCCGCTCCAGAGGGATTCTTCGTTTAGTTCAATCTGCTCACAGTGCGGATTACCGTATTGCATGGCGCCGATTCTGCCGTTACCCAACGGCAAAGCCCACATCCAATCATTTACAAACTCATCGTATCGGAGAATAGTTGACAAAATATCACAACCTGTTATTTTTTACTTAATTATATCATCAGTACAAACGTGATTCAATGATTATTTTAATTAAAAACAGAATTTATATTCAAAATTATTGAACAAATATAAAAATCGTGTTAAACTGAAACAAATTCAAGAAAGCGAGATTGTTTTATGAACGTATTTTTTACCAGAATCATTGCCGTTTTCACTTCAATCATTACAATGTTAACTGCAATAATTTGTCCGCCCGAAAAAATTACTCCCGAATTCCCCGAAGCAACACAAAAAGCTAAAGCAGCTTTTGATGAAGGTGAGTTTGAACCGGGTGAAAACGATCTGATCGTTGCTCCTTACGGAAACGATAACAATGCAGGCACACTCGAAGCTCCTTTAAAAACATTTGAAAAAGCAAAAGAAATTCTTAAAAGCTGCAATTCCGATGACACTGTTACCGTCTGGTTCAGAGAAGGAACGTATTTTATTGAAAAAACCGCTGAATTCACTTCAGAAGATAGGGATAACGTTATTTACCGTTCATATCCCGATGAAGAAGTAGCCTTCACAGGTGCAAGGGCAATTTCAGGATGGAGCGAAACTACAATAAACGGTGTAAACGCTTTTGTGACCGATATTGAAATCAGATCAGACGAAGACTATTTCCGTTCACTTTTTAAAGACGGAAAAAGACTTGCCCGTCCGAATTATCCCAAAACGGGAGTGCTTAAAATTGCCGACCCCAAAACCGATGAAGCGATGGTACCTGATTTTAACGAGAGCTTCTTCACGAATTCCGCAGTATTTTACGCTCACAAGCAGGACGTTCATAATTTCAGCAACCTGCAGGATGTTGACGTGAGAATTATGCATTTCTGGTGTGACGAGCTCCTTCCCGTTCATTCAATCGACACCGAAACCGGCAGAGTTGAAACCCAGAAGCCTACCGCAATGACAGTAAGAGTTGACGATAATTATATTTTCGAAAACGTAAAAGAAGCGCTCGGTCAGCCAGGCGAATGGTATCTTGACCGCAGCGAGGGCAAGCTTTACTATATTCCCGAAGAAAGCGACACCGTCGACAACACAACCCTTTATGCAGGCTATACCGAAAAGCTTATGACTTTCAGCAATTCCGAAAACATAACTTTCCAGGGTATCAACTTTGAACAAACCGACTGGGAATACGTCGGTAAAACAGACGGAACTTATAACAATGAATTTCCTTCAACCCATCCCCTTTTCAATAATTTAAAATATAATTCCAATCATACTCAGGCAGCTTTTGAAACACCTGCTGCAATTAATATTTCAGCTTCAGACGGTATCAGTTTTGTTAACTGCCTTTTCAAAAACATATCCTATACTGCGATAAAATTCGAAAACGCTTCTCAGAATTGCTCCGTTAAAAGCTCTGAATTTGAAGAAATCGGTGCTAACGCAATATTCATTCACGGCGATGCTGTTGTTCCCGCAACTACAAAAAATATCGACGTAATTGATTGCCATATCACTAAATACGGAAGAATATTCAACAATGCAATCGGTATTCTTCTCACACACGCTATCGACTGCGAGCTTTCCAACAATGAAATCCACGAAGGCTGGTATACGGGTATTTCAGTCGGCTGGACGTGGGGTTATGCCGATAATCCGACAAACAACATCAAAATAACAAACAATCTTATCTATGACATCGGCAACGGCTGGCTTTCCGATATGGGCGGCATTTACACTCTCGGCATTCAGGCTGATACCGTGATTTCAGGAAACGTTATTTATAACGTCGGCTGTGATGAAGGCAGCTACGGTTACGGCGGCTGGGGCATTTACCTTGACGAAGGCTCAAGCGGTATGCTTGTTGAAAATAACCTTGTTTACGATTGCTCTTCGCAGACCTTCCATCAGCATTACGGCAAAGACAACCTTATCCGTAACAACATTTTTGCATTCGGTGAAGAAGGCGCATTCAGAATCACCAAAAAAGAGGATCATAATTCTCTCACGCTTTCCAATAACATTCTTGTAACCGATAACGCAACAATGTACTCTGTTTCAACAGAAAGAAATTGGTTTGTCGATGACACTAACCTTTATTGGGATTATAAAAACGGCGGAAACGTTTATTCAGGCGATTCAACAAAATTGTTTGAAAGACTGTCACTTGTTATAATGACAGCCAGAGGATACTACAACAACGCAGTTTATGCCGACCCCCTCTTCAAGGATCTTGAAAACCGTGATTTCACCCTTGCTCTCAACAGCCCTGCTCTTGAAACGGGATTTGTACCGTGGGAATATAACGCAGGAACATTAACTTTATTTAAATAAGCAAAAATACGGACAGTGTCATCGCAGACATTGTCCGTATTTCTTTTATAATTTATTTCCGAGCTGATAGAAAGCTACGGCCGAAGCCGCCGCAACGTTCAGCGAATCAACGCCGTGATACATCGGAATTTTCACCGTATAATCACATTCGGATATTGTTTCGTCGGATAGTCCGTCGCCCTCTGTTCCCATAATAATCGCAAGCTTCTTTTCATCCGTCAGAGCAGGATCGTTGATTGAAACGGAATTATCCTTTAGTGCCATGGCAACCGTTTTGAAGCCAAGAGCCTTAATTTCGTTAATTACGTCATCATCGGAAAACGTCCAATCAATCTGAAACACCGTACCCATACTCACTCTGGCGGCACGTCTGTATAAAGGGTCGGAGCATCCGGGAGTAAGAATCACGGCATCCATTCCGAGAGCGGCGGCCGAACGGATTACGGCACCGACGTTTGTCGGATTCATAACCTTATCCAGAATTACAATTCTGCTTTTGTTTTCACAGATTTCTGTGACGGTACGCAAGGTTTTTCGTTTCATTGCGCAAAGCATACCCCTTGTAAGCTTGAAGCCCGTAAGCTGCGTCAGAACATCAAATTCCGCCGCAAAAACGGGTATGTCTGCAATTCTTGAAAGAATCCCCTTCCCCTCGCCTTCGATATGTCTTTTTTCCATAAGACAGGAGACGGGTTCATAGCCTGCATCAAGAGCACGTTCGATAACCTTCGGGCTTTCTGCAATAAATAATCCTTTTTCAGGAAACTCTCTGTTTAAAAGCTGTACCTCGCTTAACCTTGCATATACGTCAAGCTCAGGTGCAAGAAAATCTTTTATTTCAATTATATTGTTCATAATTAACTCCGATTTTTTGATACCTACATTGTAACCCCTTAATCCGCGAGTGTCAAATATTTCTGATTAATTATATAAAAAAAGTGCAACAGGATTTTATATCCCATTGCACATAATTGTTATATTATTCAGTTTGACAAATTGGAATTTGTTACCCAAATCAAATTTATTTTTAGATTATATCATACTTATATTAAAAAATCCACTATGAATAGATACAAGACGACGGTGACGGATATTGTTAACGACCTTGGGGATATTTATGCTCGGTGTGTCGTCGTCTTTTGGTCGTCGACACAAGTCAGCTGATTATTGATCAAATAAAACAGAATAATCATATTCGGTTATATATTTAAAAAACTTTTCAATTTCATCACCATAATTATCAACCGTAAGTCTGCCAAAACGTGTATAAATACGGTCTACAATTTCCAACGATATCTCAGATGTATAGTGTGTAGCATCTTTATAATTATTCAAATTCGTTATAATGTCAAACATTTCTTCATCTGTCCAAAATAAAAGATGAACATTATCATACTCAACTAGAATTTTAAACACTTCAGTAAAAACTGTTTTCCATAGATCAATTTCATTTAATCTTATCTCTTTATCCCAATAGACGATACTAAAAGGCGAAAAAAACAATATAAAATTTGTCTCTTTCATAGTTTCAAAATATGGTAATAAGTTATTAATATTTTTAATTGCCAATTCAACAGAGTCGTCAGCATTAGAAGCAACATCAGTTATGGCAGGTCGTTCATAATCAGATAAAACAAATTCCTTTCCTCTAGTTACACCATCATCCCAAACGAATGCTGAGTCAATATCAGGAACCTCTCCGTGAAAATTAGCTCTTAAAAATTCAAATGTGTAATTCTTAAGTATCGAAAAATTAAATAAATAATTAACATCATTTATATAATTATTATCATATAAAAATGTTGGCAAGTCGTGTTTTGTATTGTCAGGATCAGCATCCATAATTCCCGAATCAAAATTCATAATAATATTTTTAGGATGATGTTCTTTGTTTTGAATTATTTTAAGTAAATATGTCCAATCAATTGAATGAGAACCAGATGCTGTTAGTTTCACCGTAGTGCCTTCAAAACAATCGTTAAAATCTGAAGGTTTAAAATTTTCACACATTGAATTACCAATAATTACATTATCATAATCAAAGTTTCTGGCAACACCTGCATTTTGATACCGTTCATCTGTAATTACAGGTTCCAAGTTAAACCACGGTTTATGATATTGAAATAAAGGATCAATAATTACGTTTAAAGACCCAATAAGAATTAAAGCTACCAGACACGTAGATATTGTTATAAAAATAAATTTTTTTACGTTCATTATACTACCTCAGAAATTCCAATATAAGAATGACGATACTCCCGCAAAAGACATTATACACCAAACTAAAATTACAGCTGTTACAGCTGACTTAAATAATGTTGGTTTAAAAACAGAAATTCGTTCGTTTGTATTTTTTAAGAAAACAGATGAACCCAAAGCAAAAACCATAAAAATGATCGGAGCATATTTACTGATATAATCCCCTATTAACGGAATAAAATAACAAACTAAAGATAATCCGTCTGACCGTAACAATCTGAATAAATCATTGCTTATCGGTGTAAAGCTAAAGCTGAATAATTGTTTATAAAAGTCAATTGCAGAATAAACTGAATCTGCTCTGAAAATTACCCAAGTCAGGTTGATAAAAGCAAATGTTACTAACCAAGAAACCACATTTGTAATCTTATTGTTACAAGAATAAATCTTTGTTTTTTTATCAACAAATCGTGTGATTATATTAGCAATACCATGCAGTATTCCCCATATTATGAATGTCCAGTTTGCACCGTGCCAAACACCACTTACAAGAAAGACAATAAATATATTCAAATATGTTCTGAACTCCCCTTTTCTGTTTCCGCCAAGGGGAATATAAATATATTTTGTAAAAAATCTTGTTAACGTCATATGCCATCTTTTCCAGAAATCAACAATATTAATAGCTTTATATGGCGAGTTGAAATTCATTGTGATATCAATATTCATCATTTTACCGATTCCAGTTGCCATATCACAATAACCTGAAAAATCAAAATAGATTTGAATTGTGTATGAAAGCATCACAAAAAGTGCGTTTAATGATCCAAGTCCTGAAATTTCATTAAATGCTTTATCTACAACAAGACCAAATGCATCTGCAATTATCACTTTCTTGCCTAAACCTAATGCAAACGCATAAAGACCTTTTGAAAAGTTATCAGCATTAAACTTTTTCTTTTCAACATCAGCAAATTGAGGAACCATTTCATCATGAGTTACGATAGGACCCGCTATAAGCTGAGGGAAATATGTTACAAATAAGGCATAATCCAAAAAATTATATACAGGAACTTCTTTTTTATAACTATCAATAACATATGACAACTGCTGGAAAGTAAAAAAGCTTATTCCAAGCGGTAACATCAAATTCAAAAGCGGAATATTTGTCCTAAAAACCGTATTTACATTTGCAACAAAAAAATCATAATATTTAAAGAAGAATAAACTACCGATATTGAGAATAATAGAAACAGCGAACACGAACTTTTTTAAAACTATATTTTTGTTGGTAAGCATAATTCTGCTAAAGATATAATTAAGTAATATTGAAAATACAATAATAAGCAAATACCACCAATTAAAATATCCATAAAAATATAATGATGCTATTAACAATAAAATTTTAGCCAAATTATATTTTTTAAATCTATTTATCAAAAAGTATCCAACTAAAACAAGCGGAAAGAATAACAATATAAATATATACGAATTAAATAACACAAAATCATTCTTTCTATTTACAATTTTTAGATATTATAGCACAAGTAATTAACAATGTAAATCTAAAACACAATTATAACGAGGAATCATGTCGTCGATTCGTCGTCTTTGGAAGGTTTGTTAGTTAAATATGTGTAATAGAATAAGTCCTTGTGAATTGATAGTTCTCAAGGGTTTTGGTGATTATTGATTGATATGAATAACAGTTGTGTTACACGATACAGCATTGTTCAACGGAGTTTTTGATTGTTTGGAGATTTATGTTTCACGGAATGTTGTTCTTCTGCCGTTGTAGACTTCGGTCATTATTTTAGCACCGAGTTTGAAGCCGGATATGAAATACTCTCGTTCTGTTTCGGACAGTATTCGGGTGTAGGCTGATTCAAGCTCATTCATTTTATTTATGTATTCTTCGGACAACTGACTGCATACGGACTTTGACAGCTCCGTTACTTTATCAAAGCATTTACCGTATTCAGAACCCCTCACAAAGCTTATTTCATTAGGGTTTATGTTGCCATAATATAAATCTTCAAGTGTTGTTTGTTTCATTGAAAACCTCCTTTACAAACATTAAAGTGCAACAGGATTTTATATCCCATTGCACTTAATCGTTTATTATTTAGTTTAATAAATTACAATCTGTTTATTTTTCTATATCCTCATTTTATATAAGAACCACTCTCGTTCGTTAAATAATTATTCAATTTCAATTT
>JAZNUD010000064.1:0-16928 GCA_045592085.1 Acutalibacteraceae bacterium
AACGCTCACACCTAATTACCTGACCCACGAAAAGGTTCTCAACCGAGGAGAAGAAGAGTTTGTTATTATCCGTGACCACCACGAACCGATTATCAGCCGTGAGCTTTTTGAGCTGACTCAAAAGGAGCTTGAACGCCGTTCCCCGAGTGATGAACAAAAGAAAAAGCTCGGCAACCGTTATTGTTTCTCGGGTAAAATCACCTGTGAAGAATGCGGTTCAAGCTTTGTGTTCCATAATAAAAAGCTTAGGAGCGGAAACTACTTTAAATACTGGCAATGCTATAACCGCAGGCAAAACGGAAAGACAAAGCATATTGATTCCGTGACAGGCAAAGAGGTAGGCTGTTCGATAGACCATATTGCTCACGATGACCTGAAAAACATTATGGCAAGTGTCATTGAAATGATGACCGCCGATAAAAGCAGATTCCTTTCGTTGCTGAAAAAACAGCTTGAAGAGGTGTTTTTGCAAAGCGATAACAATGATTTTGAGCGTAAAAAAGAGCAGTTTGACAAGAAAACCGAACGCAGAAAAGCACTTGTGGATTTATATCTCGACAAGTGCATAACAAGAGAAGAATTCAAAGAAATGTCCGTTCAGCTTGACGGAGAAATTGAAAGGCTGAAAACCGAGCTTCAGAGCTGTGTTGCCAACACACTTGACCGTGAGAAAAAGGATGAAATAATCGCCGAGTGCGTTGCATATGCAAAAGCAATACTCACTTCGGGTGAGAACAATGATGAGTTCATAAAACAGATACTTGAGTCGATGACAATATCAAAAGACAATATAATAACAGTAAAACTAAACCTGCTGCCGTTCAAATGGAAATTCGCATTATCTTCCGTTGTGACGGCGGCAGGTTCTTCTTTTTATCCGAAAGCTGAACAATATTCCGAAAATGTGACTGAGAATGAAGGCGAAAATGCTCAAAGAGACCATAGTACAACTGATGTACCGATGTCCGTGAGAAGTCCTTTCAATTCATCAAACGGCATTGCGAAACGCTGGCTCAGATAACGGAGCGATGCTCCGAGCTCACCGTCGGGACCGCCGTATTGACTTATGATTATCTGTGCATATTTGGGATTCGGATTCTTGATTTTAACGGGGTACTGCAATTTCTTTTCGTAAACAAACATCAGCAATCACACTCCTCAATATCCCAGGGCCACGGACCCTTGAGCCATTCAACTCCGTGTGCCTTGTCTGCGGTCAGAGGATAGCATACCTCTTCAAATTCGTTGCGGAGCTGCTTGTATTTTGCGGCGGTACGGTTGTGAGCCTCAAGAATTGTGAGATCCCACGGATGAGTGTCAAGGTAAAGATGCATTTCCCAGAGAGCAAACTGATATGCGCTGAGCTTTTTAAGCATAGAATCTGTTTTCGTCATTTGCAGCACTTCCCTGCAAACGGCTTGTTGAGAACGGGAAACAGAGTTCCGCATTCAAGTGCCTTCATCTCATCGTACATATCTGTGTTATTCTGCATCGGAACATACATCATAGCAACTGCATAATTGGCAGGCAACGGTGAAATTGAACGGCTGAAATATTCGTGCCGCTGATTTAGCCTGCGGTTATGCATTGCATAATCTGCCATATAAATCATTCCTTTCGTTTTTGAGGCTTTGCCTCTGATGACAGTATATGTCAGATGGAAAAATATGTGAAAAGAGCCGTCCCTCGGGACAGCTCTTGTTTTTAATCAAGTAATTTCAATATATCGGGGAATATGCCGATGCTTCTGCGCAGGATTCCGTTCATATGAGCAATTGCAATGCCGTAATTGACAATCGGCACACCGTTTGAAACGGCTTTTGCGATTCTGCTCTGCATTTCTTTTTCGTTGAGCATACAGCCGCCGCAGTGGACAATCAAAGCGTATTCCTCGGGATTATCGGTGAATTCCGTTCCGCTTGTGAAGCGGAATTCGGGCTTTACGCCTGAAAACTCTTCGATCCAACGGGGCATTTTAACAGTTCCTATATCGTTGCACTGTCGGTGGTGCGTGCAGCCCTCGGCAATAAGAATCTTATCTCCGTCGTTTATTTTCGAGAGCATTGAGGCACCTTTAACAAGTTTTTCAAGGTCGCCTTTGTAACGGGCGAAAAGAATTGAAAAAGAGGTGAGGGGTATGTCGTCTGGTACGTCCTTTGATACTCTGCCGAATGCCTGCGAATCGGTTATAACAAGTGCAGGATTTTTTGCAAGAGATGAAAGCGCTTGAGAAAGCTCGGTGTCCCTGCAGCAGATTGCTGTGCATCCCGAATCGAGGATATCACGGATAGTCTGTTGCTGCGGAAGAATGAGCCTGCCTTTAGGTGCGGATTCATCAATCGGAATAACAAGCACAACGGTATCTCCGCTTTTAAGAAGATCGGAAACAATATGCTTTTCTGATTTGGCTGATTGGGCAAGAGAAGCGATTTTTTCTTTCAGCTCTGTGATATTCGTTTTGTTTTTTGCGCTGACTGCAATCGATTTGCCGTCGGTTGGCGCAATATATAAATCGGATTTGTTATATGCGATGATATACGGAGTATTTCTTGCATTGAATTCGGCAATCAGCTCGTTGTCTTTATCGGATAATCCGACTTGAGAATCAACAACAAGTATAGCGATATCCGTCTGTGCAAGAGCCTGCTTTGCTTTCTTGATGCGAAGCCCGCCAAGCTCACCTTCATCGTCGATGCCGGGGGTATCGATGATGACAACGGGACCGAGAGGGAGAAGCTCCATAGCTTTCTTGACGGGGTCTGTAGTTGTTCCTTTAACGTCGGATACAACGGCAAGCTCCTGACCCGTCACTGCATTGACAAGACTTGATTTTCCTGCATTTCTCATACCGAAAAAACCGATGTGGATTCTTTCGGCGGAAACTGTATCGTTAAGTCCCATAGGCTTTCTCCTTTATCAGAATCTGAAGTCTCTGCGGTTGGAGTTTTTGATATCGAAAATGTTCTGCTCTGCAATTTTACGGACCTTTTCACCGGGTACGCGGAGAAGCTCCTTGACTATCATGTCGTAACCGATTTTCTTTGTTTCCTCGGAAGCGTAGTCAACAAGGTATTCCGTAAGCGTCATAAGTGCATTGGGATGGCAGCAGTTGAGAATCTGACCGCTTTTGCAAAGGCTCATAAATCTGTCACCTGTTCTGCCTTCTCTGTAGCAGGCGGTGCAGAATGAGGGGATATGACCGTTTTCCATCAGCCAGCGCACAACTTCGTCAAGTGTTCTCTGGTCGGAAACGTCAAACTGCTCGGTATCGTGGGGACGGATTTTCTCTGTGTAACCGCCGACGGAGGTTCTTGAGCCGCCGCTGACCTGAGAAATGCCGAGGCGGAGAAGCTTGCCTCTGACCTCTTCGGATTCTCTTGTGGAGATAATCATACCCGTATAGGGCACAGCAAGGCGGATGCAAGCGGTGATTTTTGCGAAAATATCGTCTGAAATGGAGTTGTCAAATGCATCAGCGTCAATATCGTCAGCGTGTTTGATTCTGGGAACGCTGATTGTGTGGGGGCCGACACCGTGAACGGCTTCAAGGTGCTCTGCGTGCATCAGCAGACCTGCAAATTCGTATTTGTAAAGCTCAAGTCCGAAGAGTACGCCGAGACCGACGTCATCGATGCCGCCTTCCATAGCTCTGTCCATAGCTTCGGTGTGGTAAGCATAATCGTGCTTGGGTCCAGTGGGATGAAGCTCAAGATAGCTTTCCTTGTGGTATGTTTCCTGGAAAAGAATGTAGGTGCCGATGCCTGCATCCTTGAGCTTTCTGTAATTCTCAACTGTTGTTGCGGCAATGTTGACGTTGACTCTGCGGATTGCTCCGTTTTTGTGGTTAACGCTGTAGATTGTTTTGATGCATTCAAGAATGTATTCGATGGGATTGTTTACGGGGTCTTCGCCAGCTTCGATTGCAAGACGCTTATGACCCATATCCTGAAGTGCAATAACCTCGTTTCTGACCTCTTCCTGAGTGAGCTTTTTGCGCGTGATATGCTTATTCTTGAGATGATAAGGGCAGTATACGCATCCGTTTACGCAATAGTTTGAAAGATAAAGGGGTGCAAAGATAACGATTCTGTTGCCGTAGAATGCGAGCTTGATTTCTTCAGCGATTTTATAGATTTCTTCAATCTTTTCGGGAATGTCGCAGGCGAGAAGAACCGATGCTTCTCTGTGCGTCAGACCGCTGCAGACACAGCCTGTTGCCGTTTTCTTGGGGCGGGCCTTTTCAAGGATACTGTCGATAAGCTCAACGTTATTTTTGTTGGCTTCGGCATATGCAATGGTTTCGAGGATTTCCTCGTGGTTGATGAATTCTTCGGCTTTAAGAGATTTGGGGTTATAAACTGCCATATTAATACCTTCCTTCCGGAGTTGTTTATTTTGAAATATCGCCTCTGTCGGTCACGATTTCGTAGCCGATATTCAGCATTTTGTTTTTGAGATTTATAAGATTCTGCGCCGATTCGTCGCCGTCGGAGAGCTTGTTGTCATAAAGCATATATTTCTTTCTGACAGCTTTGGGTGAAAGATTCGGCATTATGACGTTTGCGCCTGATTTGATTCCGTTTTCTCTGCCGTCGGAATTTACTGTGCCGAGAGCAGTTGTTGCAGGCAGCAAGATATTCGGTTTAATTAAGCGGATAATCGAAAGCAGATAGCAGGTGAGCTCTGCGCTTCCTGCAGAGTGATTTGCAAAATCGGTGTCCTTATGCGGTATAAACGGACCGATTCCGCACATATCGGGAGAGAATTCTTCAATGAATTTCAGATCCCTTGCAATATCTGAAACCGTCTGAAAAGGGGAGCCGACCATAAACCCGCAGCCTGTCTGAAAGCCGATTTCTTTAAGTGTTTTAAGGCATTCCATACGTTTTGAAAAGCTCATTGAATCGGGATGAAGCTTGCTGTAATGTGTCGGTGTTGCCGTTTCGTGACGGAGCAAATATCTGTCAGCACCGGCATCGAATAACCGCTGATAGCTTTCTTTGCTTCTTTCTCCGAGCGATAGTGTAACGGCACAGCCTGCGCAGCTTTGCTTGATTCTGCTGATGATATCGCAAAGTATGTCATCTGTGAAATGTGAATCCTCACCGCCCTGCATAACAAAGGCGCGGAAGCCGAGAGCATAGCCTTCAATGCAGCATTCAATGATATCGTCAGCGGTCAGTCTGTATCTGTCACAGTTTTTGTTGCTTTTTCTGATTCCGCAATAGTAGCAATCGTTTTTGCAGATGTTGCTGATTTCGATGAGACCTCTGATAAACACCTTGTTGCCGTAAACCGATTTTCTGGCTTCAACGGCTTTTTCGGTCAGATAAGATGTTGTTTCGGGTGACCTTGCTTCGATCAGCTTTTCATATTCTTCAACGCTCAGCGAATGCTCAAGGGCAAGTTTATCAATAAGCGCAATTGAATTATTCATGGCTGATTACCGATGAAAATGCTGTTTTGACGCTCACTCCGTCAAGCTTACCGATTTTGCCCGAAAGAGCTGATATCGTATCCTGCGGTGCGTCAATCGCAATGCTGATAATATTTATATTTTTCTTTTTGTAGGGTATACCCATTCTGCCGATGATGTAATCGCCGTAATCGTGAAGAAGAGAGTTTATCTGCTCAACGTTGTCACTGTTTTCAACAATAATGCTCATAACCGCAACTCGTGTTTCAAGCATATTCAGACCTCCGTAATAAAAATTGCCGTATCCCCGAAAAAGGAATACGGCAGGTTAAAGGACATAGAAATCCGGTTATTCTTATTCAGCCGTAACCTTTCACTCAGAAAATCTTTGTGTCGGGGAACTGTAATTATTATACCACTATATATGGTAATCAGTCAATATGATTGTTGACGGTTTTGTGTTGCATATACCACGGATTTTGTAACAAAAACATAAAAAAACGGAGTCCGTCGGCAAAACCGCGGACTCCGCTGAAACTGTCAAATTATTTACCTGCGATGAAGAAAATGAGTCTGAGGGGGAGAATATAGGGAAGCATCTTGACGAGTGTGTCGCAGATTGCGGAAACGATTCCGCCGAAATCAACGAATCTGCTGAAATCTTCTGCTTCGGGAGCACCGTCATAATCGAGAGTGAACGCCTGAGTGTAAAGCACGCCGCCGGGACCTACGATTTCTGCTCTGACGTAGCTGCCGATTTCATCGGAATAATCGTCAAGATCAATTGTGCTGCCGACGTGAATCTGCTTGCCGTCAGCAATCCAGCGGATAACAACGGCATTTTCCGTTGCAAGGGAAATCGTATCGTTATCTTCGTCAACGGTTACGTTGGTAACCACGGGAACAATAGCATCTTCGCCAGCATAGAATTTTTCGCCGGTTGAAAGAGCAGTGTCAAGCATCTGAACAAGAAGCTTTGCTTCGGGAGTATCAATACCTTCTGCGATCGCTTTATATGCAGTCATTTCAACGGTGTTGCCGATATATTTGCTTGCTGCAAAGAACTGACCGTTTGCCATGGCGTTCTTGAGGTCTTTTGACGTAAGGTCGTTCATAAGCACCATTGTATAGCCTGAATCAACGATTTCAAGGTTATGTGCGTCTGAGGTTGCGATGGCGTAAACGTTTCTGCCGTGAGGAACAACCTTCTGAAGAAGGATATCCCAGAGCTTTCTGTCATATCTTGTTCTGCCGTCGCCCTTGCTGTTGATATCAATGCCGATGCAGGTATCGTATTCGGTGAGAATCTTTGCGAATTTTGTGATCTTGTAGTTGTAAACGGGATCGTCAAGATTATATGCATCGTCCTGGTTTTCTTCATCTCTTGCGTTGGTATATTCGCCGGGATGGTTGATTACCGAAAGACCGCCGAGAGCATCAACCGCAGAAATGGGGGAGAGATAGTTGCTTGTACCGCCGAGCTTGCCGTTACCGTAATCAACAAACCAGGTGTTGACGTGAGCGTTGTTGAAGGAAGTGGGGTTCTGCTCGTTGCCGAAAGGAACGCGGAGCATAGCCTGACCGTCCTTGCCGTCAACAGTCTGAACGTAGAACTCATCTTTGGTTGCGGAGTCGGTGTCAACTCTGTAATCATTACCGTTTGCTGCTTTACCGCTTGTTTCAAGAACGTCATCATAAACGTCACCGTTCTTAACCCAGGAGATGAGCTTGAGAGGCTGATTGAATTCCTGCGTTGTGTAGCCGTAGCTTACGGTGCCGTGGTCAGTCATTGCGTAGATATCGAAACCGAGTTCATAGTGTCTTTCAACCATAGCGGGGAGAGTTTCATGACCGTCGCTGAAGGTTGTGTGGCTGTGAAGGTCAGTTTTATACTGATTGACAGTTGCAAAATCAATTGTTTCATAGGGGGTTTCGATTTTGTAGTTAATATCACTGCCTGCAAAAGCAACGGGTGCCGCTGTCAGAAGCATAGAAATAGCAAGAATAACAGCGATGAATTTAGAGATTTTTTTCATCATTATACCTCCTGTATATGCTTGATGTTGTCAAATATTATATCAGCATATGTATTTTTTGTAAATAGTAAACAAAAAAATTCTGATAATTTTGTTTGTGAAGATGTTGCGATGTGTTTGATATTTTTTTGTTACTGTGATATTATAGTATAAACCTATAAAATAAAGGCGGTAAAATTATGTTTTTAATCAGAAAAATCTGGTCCCTGGTCACTCTCCCTTTGCTTTTGATCACTCTTTTAACAAGTCCCGTTGCAAAATCAAGTGACACGGCAGAGCTTGTTTCAAAAAACGTTTTTGTTTTTGAGAAAGCGTTGATTATGGGTCAGGGAATCACAACAGACGGCGAATATTATTACACAAGCGGTTCGATTACGGCTCTTAACCTTCAGGCTCTGGGGAAATTCACCGTTGACGGTATGAAGCCTGTTAAAAGCAGGGTCAATCCTCTTCCCGACGTATGCAAGGACAGAGGCAACAACCATATCGGCGGAATCAGTTATTATGACGGCAAAATTTACGCTTCCGTTGAAGGCGGCGACGATTGCTATGCCTGCATCGTTACCTTCGACTGCGAAACCTTAAAACCGACGGGTGAGGTCTATGACCTTCCCAATGAGCTTTATGATGACGGCATACCCTGGCTTGCAGTTGATAAGGAAAACGGTCTGCTTTATGCTTCAAAATGGACAGATATAGAGTATATCCGTGTTTACGATATCAATGACGGTATGAAAAACGTTGATAATATCCGTCTTTCCGAAAAAATTCACAGAATTCAGGGCGGAGAGTTCTATAAAGGTACACTTTATCTCTCAAATGATATCGAGAATAACGGCGATTTCAAACGCATTCTTTCCGTTGACGTTGAAACCGGTGAGGTAAAGGTCGCTGCAGAGAGAAATGTCGGCGGCGAAAACGTTGAGGCAGAAGGAATAACATTTGTTGAAACGCCCGACGGTGCCGAGATGCACGTGCTCGATTATAACAAGCTTATCGGTATTTTTGTTCATCATTACAAAGTTGATTTTTAAGGGGAAATTCAGATGAAATTCTGCGATATCAATATCCGTGACCCCTTTGTACTTGTTGAAAACGGTAAGTATTATCTTTACGGCACCAGAGGCAGTACGGCTTGGACGAGCGCAAAGGGTCTTGACGTTTACGTCAGCGAGGACCTTGAAAACTGGAGTGAAGCTGTCGAATGCTTTGCCGTACCCGAGGGCTTCTGGGCAAACAAAGAGGTCTGGGCACCCGAAGTACATAAATACAAGGACAAATTTTATATGTTTGTTTCTTTACGCTCCGATACCCGAAACAGAGCAACGCAGATTCTTCGTGCAGATACTCCCGAAGGACCGTTTCTTCCTTTCACAGACGGACCTGTAACTCCCGAAGAATGGCTTTGCCTTGACGGAACGTTTTACATTGACGAAAACGGCAAGCCCTATATTGTATTCTGCCACGAATGGGTACAGTGCACTGACGGAGAAATTCACGCAATGCCGCTGACGGATGACCTTTCAGCCGCGGCAGGAGAGCCGATTCTTCTTTTTAAAGCGTCAGAGCCTTTCTGGGCTGATAAAACGAGAGATAAGTTTATCACTGACGGTCCGTTTATTTATCGGACAAAGGGCGGTAAGCTTCTTATGATATGGTCAACCTTCACTCAGTCGGGCTATACTCAGGCGATTGCCGTTTCGGACAGCGGAAAGATTGAAGGCGAATGGATTCATCAAAAGCCTCTGTTTGATAATGACGGCGGTCACGGAATGATTTTTGATGATTATAACGGCAGAAAATATCTGATTCTTCATTCACCGAATGAGAATCCGCTTGAACGTCCCGTTTTGATAGAAATTGAAGAAAAAGATGATATGTTATATGTTAAGGAGGATTAAAATGAAAAAACTTATCGGAATTATTCTTGCTTTCGTGATAGCTCTGTCATCCGTTCTGCCTGTTTTTGCTCAGGCGGAGCATAACCCCGAAACCTGCACCGACGTACCCGTTCTTGTAATCAGAGGTATGGATTTCGGCGGACTTTACACAGATATCGGTACAGAGAATCAGGCACCTGCAATGCAGGTTGAAGCAAAACCGATTGTTGCGGCAGTTTTTAAGGGTCTTTTCGGCTCGGCACTTACACTCAGCCTTGATCCCACGGTTGCTGCGATTGTTGAGGTTGCAGGTAACATTTTTGAATATATCAAAATGAATCCCGACGGCACTTCAAAGCATAACACGGGCGCAATCGAGTATCCTCTTGCCGCTGAAAATTACGAGGTTCTTCGCAACGGTGTTGACAGCGAATACGGTATGATCAGATCAATGATTGAGGAAATCGGTGATCACGCATACTATTTCAACTATGACTGGCGAATCGATCCCTTTGTTGTGGCTGATGAAATTAATGCAACAATTGAAAGAATGGTTTCCGAAACGGGTCATGACAAGGTCAACATTGCCTGCTGCAGTATGGGCGGCGTAATGACAATGGCTTATCTCACCGAATACGGCTATGGCAGAGTTAACAGAGTCTGCTTTATGTCGTCAACCTTCTGCGGCGGTCAGGTTGCATCCGACCTTCTTGCAGGTCAGCTTGAAATCGCAGACGATACGCTTTTCAATATTGCTTATGACGCAACAAAGGATATTCCCGTTGTCGGATTCCTTATGAAAGCACTCAGGTTCGTCGGTGCGTTCAAGCTCGTTTCTTCGCTTGCAGGTAAGTTTACTGATAAATATCTTGTTCCCGTCAGCGACGGCGTGCTCTATCCCGTTTTCGGCGGTACACTCACTTTCTGGGCTCTTGTTCAGCCCGAGGACAGACAGCCTGCAATTGATTTCATCCTCAAGGGTAAACCCGAATCACACCCCGAATTATATTCAAAGATTCAGGCTCTCTGGGCAATGATGGACGGCAGAAATGCACTTCTCGATGAAATGCTTGAAAACGGCGTTCAGATTGCGGTTGTTGCCCACTATGACACTCCTCTCATTCCCGTTTACGAGGGTGCAAAAATGAACGGCGACGGCATCCTTGAAACATATCAGATGTCGGGCTACGCAACCGTTGCCCCCTACGGCGAAACTCTCGGAGACGATTACGTTGCAGAGAATCCCGAATATCTTTCACCCGACAGAGTGGTTGACCTTTCAACCGCAATTCTGCCCGAATATACTTACATAATCAAGGGTGCGCCTCACGTCGGCGGTACTTACGGTACGGATTATGCCGATTTCTTCGTATGGCTTATGACGAATGACGGTGAAGAATTCTATGCAGGCGTTAATCCCGATTACCCCAGATTTATGCTGTCGGATAGCGAACTTACTCTCGCTGCATTTAACTGATTGGTGACTTGAAATGGAAAATATTACTCCCGTAAAGGAACTTGAGCTTTATATCATCCGTCACGGTCAGAGTCAGGGGAATGCAGGCTTCGGCGGCAGGACAGACCTTTCCGAAACAGAAATGCACGATTCGGTACTGACCGAGAAGGGAATAGCTCAGGCGGATAAGGCCGGCAGATATCTCTGCGACGTTGAGTTTGATTTCGTTTTCTCAAGCGCAATGCTTCGTGCTGTTCAGACCGCAACGGGTATTCTTAAATATCAGAAGAAAACGCAGATTCTCAATATTCTTCCGATTGTTTGCGAGATGGGCATTCCTCCCGAATATAACGGAGTGAGTATGGATTACTTGAAGCAGATAAATCCGAATGCCGTTCTTGCTCCCGACGTTTCTCCCGATTCTCCGATGATTTATCACACCAACGGCGAAGAAGATACCTTTGAACGGGCAAAGGTTGCGCTTGAATATTTGTGTTCGAGATACAGAAACGGCGAAAAGGTTGCGGTTGTATCCCATGCCGCTTTCATAACTTATCTTGTTTTTTCGCTGATGGGTTATGATAAAGCACCTTTGTTTGATATTGATTTCCACAATACAGGCATTACAAAGGTTGTGTTTTATAAAAAAGGAACCAATAAATACGGCGATATTGTTTTTGAAAAAATTGACGATACCGCACATTATATGTCAGAGGATTAATTCTATGTCGGTCTGCTATGTTGTCGGAGCAGGGGATTGCGATTCCCTGCCGATAGTTAAAAAAGAAAATGATCTGATAATTGCCGCTGACGGCGGTCTTAAACATCTTGAAAAATTTGCTATCAAGCCCGATATCATCATCGGTGATTTCGATTCATTCGGTGCGATTCCCGATGGCGATAACGTTATCCGTCTCAAACCCGAAAAGGACGTCACGGATATGTACGCCGCGGTTGAGGCAGGTTTATCAAAAGGCTGCAGACATTTTGAGATTTTCGGTGCGACTGGCGGCAGGCTTGACCATACTGTTGCAAACATTCAGCTTGCGGCTTCGCTTGCCGAAAAAAATATTTCCCATTCGGTTCACGGAAACGGTTTTTCTTTTGTTTCGGTCAGAAACGGTGAAATATCTTTTACGTCTGATTTGCAGGGATATATTTCAGTGTTTGCCCATTCGGATGAATGCGTCGGCGTTTCAATCAAAGGATTAAAATATGAGCTCGATAACGCCGTGCTTTCAAACAGTTTTTCTCTTGGCGTCAGCAATGAATTTATAGGTAAAGAAAGTAAAGTGTCCGTCAAAAAAGGCACGCTGATTATCATTTACGGATATAAGAAAGAGGTATAAATATGATGAATATTAACAAAAAGATTTTTTCGGTATTCCTTGCGGCTGTTATGCTTTTCACGTCCTTTTCGTGTGCATTTGCACAGCCCGTAACGGATTGGAATGCTTATTGGGAAACCGCCGATGCTAAGGCAGGAATCATTATGTTTAACGGTGAAGATGATTCCAAACGCAATTTTTCCTGGTATTCAGATGATGAATCAAAGCCCTGCATAAATCTTTCAACAACTCCCGATATGAAGGATTATAAAGCTTTCTCGGGCGAAGCAGTTAAAACCTATGACGGTAATTATGCAAACAAGGTAACCGTATCTGGTCTTGAAAAGGGCAAAACCTATTATTATCAGTGCGTTTCAGGTTCGTTCACATCATCTGTTTACAGCTTTGAAACTGACAGCGATAACAGCTTTACCGCTATGTACGTTACTGATATTCACGTTTCGCATCACGACGATATTCCCGAGAACATCAGAGATACAGCTTATACATTTGACTACACAATCGAAAAAGCTCTTGAAACAAACGGTGATATTTCGCTTATTCTTTCTGCAGGCGACCAGGCAAGCGAAGGCTATCAGACAGAATACGTCGGACTTGCAGCCACACCTTACGTTAAGAGCATTCCTATGGCTACAACTATCGGCAACCACGATATCAAGGGTGTTGCTTACAAGACCTTTACCAATATGCCAAATGAATCAAAGATGTCGGTTTCCTCATATGTAGGCAACGATTATTATTTTGTCAAGAACAATGTTCTTTTCCTCGTTATGGACAGCAATAATCCTAATTCAACCGGACACAGAAAATTTGTAAAGGATGCCGTCAAGGCCAATCCCGACGTTGACTGGAAGGTTATGATGTTCCATCACGATCTTTACGGCGGAAGAATTCCTCACAGAGAGAGTGAAAACGAGCTTCATCGTATTCTTTGGGCGCCTATCTGCGACGAATTCGGCATTGACCTTGTGCTTCTCGGCCACAGCCATTATTATACCGTTTCCAATGTTATGTATAACAACAAAAGTGTTGCTCCTCTTACAAACGGTGCAACCGTAAAAGATCCCAACGGCACAATTTATATGGTTTCGGGCTCTCTCAACAGACCGAGAAACGATGAAGACCCGACTCTCGGAGAAAACGTAGGAATTGAATATCTTACCCAGGATAAAATTTATAATTTAATTGATTTCACCGAAAAAACACTGACCGTCAAGTCATATGCAATCGAAAGCGATACCTGCTTCAGTACGTTCACGATTGAAAAGACGTCGAAAGACGGCGGCCACAGCGATAAAATGCCTCCGCTTTATAATTTTATTCTCAGATTTATCGGAACAATCTATACTTATTTCAATAATATCGGAGTGTACGGCGACCTCAAGGATGCAGGATTCTCCGTAAAATTCTTTGAAATTCTTTTCGGATAAGGTGATAGTATGATTAAACACGTTGTTTGCTTTAAGCTTAAGGATAACAGTATTGAAAACTGCGAAAAAGCAAAGGAAATTCTGCTTTCAATGAAGGGTAACGTTCCGCTTATCCGCGATATTTCCGTCGGAATCGATTTTCTTCATTCCGAGCGTTCATATGATATTATTCTTGAAGTAATTCTCGATGATGCCGATGCACTTGAGGCTTACCAGAATGACCCGTATCATTGCTCTGTTGTCAAAACTCATATGCACGCTGTCAGAGAATCGAGCGTTGCAATTGATTATGAACTCTGATAAGAGGTGAACTTAATGAGTATTATCAAGAAAAAGGTGTATAAGCTCGTCGGCAAGGTTGTCAACGCTGTTACAAACGCCGCAACTGCTCAGGATTCAAACTCTAAAATCGGCAACGGTTATAAACCTGATGAGAGGATTATTTCACTTTGCCGTCAGATGGGTGCAGAGGGCATAGTTATGCTCAAAAATAACGGTAACGTGCTTCCTCTTGATAAGAGCCGCACCGTTTCGGTTTTCGGCAGAGTGCAGCGTGATTATTTCTACGTCGGCTACGGTTCGGGCGGTGACGTTAATGCTCCTTATAAAATCAGCCTTATGGAGGGACTGAAAGCAAACAGCAATATCACCGTCAACGAGAATCTTGCCGCCGTTTACGAAAAATGGTGCACCGAAAATCCCGTTGACGACGGCTTCTGGGGTCATTGGCCTATGTGCTATGATGAGATGCCCCTCACGGCTGAAATCGTTTCTGAAGCGGCGGATGAATCCGATACTGCAATTGTTGTTATCGGCAGAGCGGCAGGCGAGGACAGAGAAAACAAGCTTGAAAAGGGCAGTTATTATCTGACAGATGAAGAGCACACGATGCTTGACCTTGTAACAGAGAAATTCTCAAAGGTTATTCTTCTTCTTAACTGCGGAAGCATTATGGATATGTGTGCAATAAATGCCTACGGTGACAGGATTTCTGCAATTCTTTACGTATGGCAAAGCGGTATGGAAAGCGGCAATGCCGTTGCTGACGTGCTTTCGGGCAACGTTTCTCCGAGCGGCAAGCTGACCGATACAATCGCCACCAGCTATAAGCGTTATCCCGGCAGTGACGATTTCGGTGACAGACATTTCAATTGCTACACCGAGGATATCTACGTCGGCTACCGTTATTTTGAGACGTTCAAGCCTCACAGAGTGCTTTATCCCTTCGGTTTCGGTCTCAGCTATACCGAATTCTCATTTGAGAATATTGATTTTTCTGTAAACGACGGTAAAATATCCGTTTCGTTTGACGTTAAAAACATCGGCAAATATGCAGGCAAAGAGGTTGCACAGATTTATTTCGAAGCTCCCTGCGGCAGACTCGGCAAGCCTTCACGCTCATTGATTGCTTTTGCGAAAACCAAGCTTCTTGCAATCGGTGAATCCGAAAGACTTACGCTCGATTTTGGCGTTTCGGATATGGCTTCATATGATGACGTTGATGAGTATGCTTACATACTTGAAAAGGGAGAGTATAAGATTTATCTCGGTGCTGACGTGCGCTCCGCTCAGCTTTGCGGCAGCTATAATCAGGATGCCGACGAAATTACGCTTAAGCTTTCACAGACCGCCGCACCCGTTGAAACCTTTGCGAGAATGAAAGCGATGCCCGACGGTGCACTTTCATACGAAACAGTGCCTCTTGCAAAATATGATCTTAAGCAGATTATTCTTGATAATCTTCCTGCAGAGTTGCCGAAATACAATAAATCCTGCACACTTTCCGACGTCAAAAACGGCAAGGTGACAATGGAGGAGTTTGTTTCAACTCTCAGCAAAACCGAGCTTGAAGCGATCAGCAGGGGAGACTATACGATGAACAGCCCTCTCGGTGCAAAGGGAAATGCGGCTGTTTACGGCGGTGTACTTGAATCAATGCATAAAAAGGGCATTCCTCCCGTAACAACAACCGACGGCCCTTCGGGAATCCGTCTGACCTCATGTGCATCTCTTATGCCCATCGGTACGGAGATTGCCTGTTCATGGAATCTTGACCTTGCAAAAGAGCTTTATGCCGAGGTCGGCAAGGAAATGAAGATTCTCGGCTCGGACGTGCTTCTTGCACCCGGTATCAATATTCACAGAAATCCTCTTTGCGGCAGAAACTTTGAATATTATTCCGAAGACCCGTATCTGACGGGTAAAATGGCGGCGGCAGTTGTCAGCGGAATGCAGAGCAGCGGTGTATCCGCCTGCCCGAAGCATTTTGCCTGCAACAATCAGGAAACCAACAGAATCCACAACGATTCAAGAGTTTCCGAAAGAGCGCTTCGCGAGATTTATCTCAAGGGCTTTGAAATCTGCGTCAAAGAAGCAAAGCCGCAGAATATTATGACTTCTTATAACAAAATCAACGGTGTCTGGGGTCATTATCATTATGAACTCTGCACACGAATTCTCCGCGGCGAATGGGGCTTTGACGGCTGTATTATGACCGACTGGTGGATGCGCTCGTCCAAATCGCCTGAATTCCCGAATCTCCGTGACCAGGCATACAGAGTGCGCGCAGGTGTCAACGTGCTTATGCCGGGTGGCGGCAGAGCAGGCAGAAGAAAGCCTGACGGTACGCTCCTTAAAACTCTCGGCAAAAAAGACGGCATTACTTTGGGTGAGCTTCAGCGTAATGCCGTGCAGATTCTTGGCTACGTTATCAATAGTGCGGCTATGAAGGGAGATTATCTCGGATGAGCTGCTTTGAAACAGTTTATGCAACTGAAAACGATTGCGCCGAAATCCTCAACTTCATTAATCTTCTTGCTGAATATGAGAAGATGCAGAATGAGGTCGTCGCAACTGAAGAATTGCTTAAAGAATGGATTTTTGAAAAGAAAAAAGCAGAGGTTATTTTTGCGGTTGAGGACGGCAAAAAGGTCGGTTTTGCTCTGTTTTTTCATAATTTTTCCACCTTCCTCGGCAGAGCGGGAATTTATCTTGAGGATTTGTTTGTGCTTCCTGAATTCCGTGGAAAAGGCTATGGGAAAGCTCTTCTTCAAAGACTTGCGGCCATTGCTGTTGAAAGAGGCTGCGGCAGACTTGAATGGGCTTGTCTTGACTGGAATAAGCCGAGCATTGATTTTTATCTTTCACTCGGTGCAAAGCCGATGGATATCTGGACAACCTACCGTCTTGACGGCGAAACTCTAAAAATTAATGCATCAGAATAAGAATAACCGCCTTGTGGATTACCACAGGGCGGTTTCGCTTTATGCAATCAACCACAAGTTATACTTGTGGAGAATATAAAAGCGGAAGCGTTGATTGTTAGAAAAAAAGACCTCCTTTGATATAATAGAAAATGCAA
>JAZNUD010000065.1:0-5935 GCA_045592085.1 Acutalibacteraceae bacterium
AAGAATTTTCACGGAGCAGATTTTTGGTCAATCAAGGCATAAAGCGGAGCAAATCCTTTGTGGATTTGCGAGCATTTTAACGACGAGTGAACGGAAATATGCCCGTGAAAATCACGGTTCGAATTATTCCATTCACCTTAAGCTGAATTTTCGGGCGATTCGTGAATCGCCCCCACGGAATATGCTCATTGCAAACTAAAGGAGATGCGAAAATGTTTCAGCAGCTGATTGAATATTTCAAAAACCGCAAGGTGCTTGTCCTCGGCTTCGGCAGAGAGGGCAGGTCAACCTACGATATAATCCGCCGCCACCTGCCCGATAAGCATATCGGTATTGCCGATATCCGTGATGTTGAGGTTTTCGATAAAAACGTTACCCTGCATTGCGGCGCAAACTATCTTGACGCAATAAGGGAGTACGATACCGTTATCAAAACCCCCGGTATGTCCTTCAAGGACGTTGACGTGCCCGACGGTGTTGAGGTAACCTGCCAGACAGACCTCTTCCTGCGTTTTTCGGACTGTGTCTGCGTCGGCGTTACGGGCACAAAGGGCAAAACCTCAACCTCAACCCTGATTTACGGTATGGTAAAGCAGTCAGGCAAAAAGGCGTGCCTTATCGGCAACATCGGCGTGCCCGTGCTTGACAGCCTTGAGAATGAAAAGGTTGACGTTGCGGTTATCGAAATGTCCTCACACCAGCTTGAATTCACAACCGCTTCGCCTCACGTTGCGGTTATGACAAACATCTATCCCGAGCATCTCGACCATTATAACGGCTTCGGCGGTTACGTTGCCGCAAAAATGAATATCATCCGCCACCAGACGGGCAGCGATTATTTCGTCTGCAATGCGGAGCAGGATTTTGACCGCTATTATGATTTCTCCGCAGCAAAGCCCACCGTTATCAAGGTCGGCGCAAACGGCAGCCTCGGCGATGAAGATATCATTGCCGCCGCCTCTGAAAACGAGCGTCTCAAGGGAATCCACAACAGACAAAACGTCTGCGTTGCCGCAACGGTTGCACGCTGCCTCGGCATCAGCGACGGCGATATTCTTGAAGCCGTCAGAAGCTTTGCAGGAATCGAAAACAGAATGGAGCCCGTCGGAGAATACGGCGGTATAAAATTCTATAACGATTCAATCGCAACCATACCCCACGCAGTTGAATGCGCAATCGAAGCCATCGGCGACGTTGATACTCTCATCTTCGGCGGTCTTGACAGAGGCATTGATTATTCTGGCTTCAAACGCTATCTGCGCAAATGCAGAGTGCGCAATCTCATCGGCACTCCCGATACGGGCATTGAAATCTGCAAGGCGCTGATTGAAAGCGGATGCACAAAAAATATCGTCCTTGCACAAGACCTTGAGGAAGCGGTTGACGCCGCATTCAGATTCACCGAAAAAGGCAAAAGCTGCCTGATGTCGCCCGCCGCATCAAGCTACAACGTCTATAAGGACTTTGAGCATAAGGGCAACCACTTCAAGCAGCTCATCAGAGAGCATAAATAAGATTAAAAGCAGAGAACAAAACCGTTCTCTGCTTTGTTTTTTACATTTTCTTTTTATAAATACCGAATATTATTTCGTCTTTCCCGATGTGTCTGAGCAGATAAAAGAACATATAAATATCGGTATAGCTTGAAACGCAGGACATTATCAGGAGATATATGAAATAAAGCCTGAATACTCCGTGAGAAAGAATCACGGCAAGTGCAAAAACAGCCGCCAAAACAACGCAGGGAGTAACAAGGCATACCAGATAACGGTTTCTTGATATATGGCCGTTATAAAGTGCCGAAACCGCACCGCCGCCTGCGGTAATTATGCATTTATCGTCAAGCTTTCCTTTCGACATCACAAGCAGATGCAGCAGCTCGTGAACGGGCACAACAATGACTATCAGCGTTGCAAGGGCTGCAAATGCGGCGATTATTACGTTTATTTTGCCGAACGCCGCCAGTTCATTCTTAAAAACTCTGCCCAAAGCAAACATCAGCGCAACCAGAAATATTCCAAGATACCGAACGGGCTTTTTAAGCTTTTCCCACTCATACCATTTCTCGTAGCCGTTTTCTTCGGTTATTCCGTTGCTCTCGTAGTCATATTCCGCCTTTTTCTGAAATTTCACGAAACCGCCTCCGTTCATCCTACGAAAGATATTCTACAATATCTTCAAACTCCTTGCAAGCCTTAAATTCTTCCGAAAAGGAAAAATCTTCGGTGAATTTCTTTTTCATTCTCTCTCTGAGAGTTTTTCCGTATTTTGTCTTTCGGTAAATCTCGCCGCCCATCAGTAACGATTCCTGCGCAGCCTCCTCAGGCAGAGCATCGTGCCTGCGTGCCTCTTCGGCACATTCTTTCAGGTATTTCAGGGCATTTTCCGAATCACCAATCTCATAATATGTTTTCGCAAGGTCTGCAAGCATAAAAACGTATGAACGGTAGCATACTCCGTAATTTCCGTCATCATAAATCAGCCCGAGCACACCGATTGCTTTCTCAATAGCTTGGATTTTATATTCGGCAGAAAACTTGTTTTTATAATGAATAAGATTGCTGACCGTGCCGAGCATCAGCAAAAGCTCACATCCGAGCGCATTCCTGCAGGCAGAAAAATGCTCTTCCTCGGGCAGATTGATAACAGTCCTTATGTATTCCTTGCTGTTTATCATATTGGGCATTTCGTCTGCAATTGCCATCTTTTTGGAAACGTATTTTTCATCCTTCGTGACGTGACCCATAGTGTTGTAGTACATACAAACCAATCTCTTGGCCTGAATTCTTATCTGGTCATCGGTACAAAATCGCAGAATTCTGTCATAGATTGACTCGACCTCATCAATAATCTTTTCGCTGTCGGAGTCTGCTCCCGATTTTTCATAAATAAGCATCTCAAGATACCGTACCAACAAATCATAATCTCCGGGAAATTCCTTGACGGCTTTGCTTATCTGCTCAAAAACATAGGGAGAATTTTTCATCCGCAAATCGTTGTATTCGTCAATATACGCCTTGATTTTCGCTTTCCTTTCCTCGCCGTTAACGTCCAGAAGCTCATCCGTCGTAACGCCGAAAAAGGTTGCTATGGCGGGGAGCATAGATATATCGGGACAGCTTTCTCCCCTCTCCCACTTACTGACACTCTGAAAAGTAACGCCCAGAAACTCCGCAAGAGTCTCCTGCGTAAGTCCCCTTTCCCTGCGCAAACGCCTTATGTTATCGCCGATTTTCATCATATTCATACCACCCTGATATTTATTGCTGACCGGTCTGTCTTTATCTTAATTCATCATCCGCAAAAAAACAATAGAGCATTGTTTGAAGCCGACTCAACCTGCAGGCGAAATTTCAACCTCCCGCCGTTTTTTCAAATCCCGCTCATCGTGTATTTTTTTATATTCATTTTCACTGTGAAAAAACAAAGGTAAAGTAAAAAGTCAGTGTTATTAACATAGTGTCTATTGATTTCGGAATTAATAATATGATAAAATTACAGCAGAGGTGTAGCATATGAAAAAAATCATCAGCATCTTGCTTTGTGTGGCGATAACCGTATCTTGCTGTGTTTTCGGTGCCTCCGCATCGGAGAAGAAGGATAAACCGATTATTCTTGTTTCGGGCTTTCTTTGCTCCCAGCTTTTTCTCAACTACGGTCAGCAGAACGAAGAGAGGGTCTGGATACTTGAACCCGATAAAATTTTTGACTATATAGGCGACAATTTCTGGAGTTTTTCAAAATCACTTGCAGGTCTCGCAATAGGTAAAACCGATGAATTCGGCAAAACTCTCGGCGAGGGGGCGTATTCTGTTCTCGGTAAGCTTGAGTGTAAACCTGACGGCAGTTCCGTTTATCCCCTTTCGCATTATCCCAATAACCCCGCAACGTCAAACGTTGAATATATGCTTGCAAACGGCAAGGAAAAAAATCTTTATGAAGCCAATATGTGCAAGCATCTTTCCGAAGTTGCCGACGGTTCAAGAGTTTATTGTTTTCAGTACGATTCACGTCTCGATCCGGTTACCGTTGCAGGTCAGCTCAACGATTTTATCAAGGAAGTCAAGGCATATACGGGCGAGGATAAGGTTAATCTTTTCTGCCTGAGCTTTGGCGGAATGATATGCACCACATATCTTTATCTTTACGGCAAAAACGGCGATACGGACAACGTTGTTATGAGCGTCCCCGCAATAGGCGGCACCAATATCCCCGACAGACTTCTCAGGGGGAACGTTGATTTTGATATGGAAACCGTTGTTAAGTTTTTTGAAACGATTCTCGGCGGTAAAAATAACTTCGCAAGAATTTTTGAAGGTTCAGATTCCGAAAGTCTTGAAGCCGTAATCAGCAGTTCTTGCGGCAGGATAAGCGATATTGTCCGATACTGGGGCAGCGTCTGGGCACTTTGCTCCGCCGATACTTATGAGCAGCTGAAAAAGGATTTTCTGGATCCCACTGCAAGTAAAAATATCATTGAAAAATGTGACCTCGTTCATAACGAAATAATGCCGAATCTTTCAAAGATTTATAATGAATACAGGGCAAAAGGCATTAAGATTTCTCTTCTCTGCAACACGGGCAGCAGCCTTGCTCTCGGCGGCGGAATAAACGGCGACGTTGTGCTTCCTGCTCAAGGGGTAAGCGGCGCTCTGACAGCACCTCTCGGCAGCAGATTCCCTGACGGCTACAAGGGCAGAGGAACAACCTGCGGCAATGCGGAGCATAACCACATTTCCCCTTCAATGGAGGTTGATGCTTCAACCGCATATCTTCCCGAAAACACCTGGTTTATTGACGGACAGTATCACGGGCAGTATTACTATGAAGAATATACCCGTTCTCTTGTTACAAAGCTTCTTCTTACAGACGAAATAACTGATATTTATTCCGACCCCGATTATCCTCAATTTGAATATTCAAATCACGCTTACCGAACCCTTCACGCAAAGTTCAACAACAGCAGAACGGGCTGTCTCACTTCAAAGGATACGGCGTTGGTTATTGAAAATATCGGCACGGACTGCTCAATAAAGATTCTTTCGGTAGTTTCAAACGGCATTGGGCTTGATTTTGACACAGGTGGTTCAGGCATACTCAAATCGGGAGAAAAGGTTGAAATACCGTTTGAAGGTGAAATTCCCGGAGTGGGAAGAACGGCGGCGGAGATAACCGTCAGTTACATAAAATTCGGCAGCTTGCATCCTGTCCGTACCTCAGAATTCGATATTATGATAGATAACGGTGATGCTCCTCAGGCAAAAAACGGTTTTGTTGAAGCAGGCTTCAGAAGCAGGCTTCAGGATGCTGTTCCCGAATCATTATATGATTTTCTGGTCAGACATTCGATGCGTCAATTTGCAGAATGTATCTGTAACGGCATCGCATCAATAGGTTAAAGCATAAAGACTGCCTCACTTGTGTGAAGCAGTCTTTTGATTTTTATATTATCTGAATGAAATATTTTCTTGTGAAAATATGAAATAATCCTGAGGATTATGAAATTTTCTGCTTTAGCAGAAAGTGAAATAAAATAAATCCCATCATACGCGAAGCGTATATCATAGCGTCAGCTATTTCATAACGCAAAACGTTATTTCACAAATTCCTCAAAGGATTTATTTCATTGAAAAAAGCACTTCTTTCGAAGTGCTTTTTTCTGGTGGACCTGGTGGGATTCGAACCCATGACCTCTCGGATGCGAACCGAACGCTCTCCCAACTGAGCTACAGGCCCAAAATCACATTGGAATTATACCCCTTTTGACTGCAGATGTCAACACCGATACATAAATAATCACAAACCACGCCCGAAAGGACGTGGTTTGAATAATAACCCTATAAGGGTAAACAATACCAGCGGCGCCTAAAGGCGCATCTAAGCAACACCAACCGCAAATGGTGTTGCTTTTTACTTTGCTATATGAGCAAATGGA
>JAZNUD010000066.1:0-4372 GCA_045592085.1 Acutalibacteraceae bacterium
AAGATTTTTAATTATTTTGTATTAGAAATCCTGTCTCTTTAATTATTTAAAGAGACGGGATTTTTTTGTTTTTATTTTATCACGATTGGAGTGTAGTGAAATGTTGACGCTTGACAAGATTTTTGAAGCACAGGTGGTGCTTAAGGACATTATCAGAGCAACAAAGGTTGTTCCCTCAAACGGAATCGCGGCGGATTGCCGACTATATCTGAAACCCGAAAACCTACAGAAAACAGGCTCTTTCAAGCTGCGAGGCTCGGGCTATAAAATCGCTACACTTTCCGATGAGGAAAAAGCAAGAGGAGTTATAGCCTGCTCGGCAGGAAACCACGCTCAGGGTGTTGCGCTTGCGGCATCAAAGCACGGAATCAAGTCGCTGATTTGTCTGCCCGACAGTGCTCCGATTTCAAAGGTTGAGGCAACAAAGAGCTACGGTGCAGACGTTTGCCTTGTCAACGGTTGCTATGACGACGCTTATGCAAAGGCGCTTCAGCTGAAAGATGAAATGGGTTACACCTTTGTTCATCCGTTTGACGATGAAGCGGTGATTGCAGGTCAGGGCACAATCGGTCTTGAAATTGCAAGCGACCTTGATGACGTTGATGCGGTTATCGTTCCGATTGGCGGCGGCGGTCTTATTTCGGGTGTTGCTTATGCACTAAAATCAATCAGACCCTCAATCAAGGTTTACGGCGTTCAGGCGGCAGGCGCACCGAGTATGTTCAATTCGCTGAAAAGCGGAAATATTGAGTGCCTTGATTCCGTTTCCACAATCGCAGACGGTATCGCCGTTAAACAGCCGGGTGAGCACACCTTTGAGTTAATCAACAAGTATGTTGATGATATCGCACTTGTTACCGAGGACGAAATTGCAGGCGCAATTCTTGAACTTATCGAAAAACAGAAAATGATTGCCGAAGGTGCGGGAGCTGTTTCCGTTGCGGCGGCGATGTTCAATAAATTCCCGATTCAGGGAAAGAAGGTTGTAAGCCTTGTTTCGGGCGGAAACATAGATGTTACAAGCCTTTCAAGAGTTATCAAACGAGGTCTTATCAAATCGGGCAGAACTTCGAGTATGCTCATTGAACTGATTGATAAACCGGGTCAGCTTAAAGACGTTTCAAGAATTATCGCAGACTGCGGCGGCAATGTTACGGGCGTTCATCACGAGCGTGCAGGCAGCACGGAAAGCGTTAACGGCTGTTATCTGCGAATCACAATGGAAACCCGTAATTATGACCACGTTCTTGAAATCAAAGAAGCACTCAAAAAAGAGGGCTTCAAAATAGTAGAATAAGGAGAATTATTATGAATGTTGTATATACAAAAAATGCACCCGATGCAATCGGCCCCTATTCGCAGGCGATTGTTACAAACGGACTTGTTTTCACATCGGGTCAGATAGCTATCAACCCCGAAAGCGGAGTTGTTGAAGCAGAAACAATTACAGAGCAGACCGAGCAGGTTTGCAGGAATATAAAAGCCGTTCTTGAAGCGGCGGACAGCAGCCTTGAAAACGTTGTCAAAACGGTTTGTTTTCTTAACGATATGAGTGATTTTGCCGCATTCAACGAGGTTTACGGCAGATATTTCACGGGCAAGCCTGCACGCTCATGCGTTGCAGTTAAAGAGCTTCCGAAAAACGTTCTTGTTGAAATTGATACCGTTGCGGAGTTATCAAAATGATGGATTCAACCAAATACCGAGTGGGATATTATCCCGTAGAAATAAAGTTTGAGAGGAAGTGATAACGTGAAATTATCAGGTGCGGATATAATCGTCAGAACCCTGATTGAGCAAGGATGCGAAACCGTTTTCGGTTATCCCGGCGGTCAGATTCTGAACGTTTACGATTCGCTTTATAAATATCAGAATGAAATAACGCATATCCTCACCGCCCACGAGCAGGGTGCGGCACACGCCGCAGACGGATATGCACGAACCACGGGCAGGGTCGGCGTTGTTATTTCAACGTCGGGTCCGGGTGCAACAAATCTTGTAACGGGCATCGCAACCGCTTATCTTGATCCAATCCCGATGGTTGCAATCTGCGGCAACGTTCCCACAACACAGATAGGCTCGGACAGCTTTCAGGAAATCGACATAACGGGCGTGACTTTGCCGATAACCAAACATAATTATTTTGTGGGCGAGGTTGAAAATCTGGCAGATACAATCCGTGAAGCCTTTGTGCTTGCGAAGTCGGGCAGACCGGGTCCCGTGCTCGTCGATGTTCCAAAAGATGTGCAGATTGCAGCGTGCGAATATGAACCTAAACCGCCTGCAGAAAAAGAAAAAAGCCACGCCGCAAAGGATATGCGGATTGAAGAAGCGGCAAAGCTTATAAACTCATCTGAACGCCCGTTCATCTATTTCGGCGGCGGACTTATAACCGCAGATGCACAGGAAGAAATGCTCGCTCTTGCCGAAAAAATCGATGCTCCCGTCGGATGCTCTCTTATGGGTCTTTCCGCAATCCCGACGGATAACCCGAGATTTCTCGGAATGCAGGGAATGCACGGTCACTATGCATCGTCAATGGCGATGCATAACGCAGACTGCATAATTTCTCTTGGTGTCCGTTTCAATGACCGTGTTACGGGCAACCGTCAGAAATTTGCAACGGGTGCAAAAATCATACATATTGATGTTGACGGCTCGGAGCTTTGCAAAACGGCCAGTGCCGCCTGCGGACTTCGGGGTGACGTGAAGCTTACACTTCAAAAGCTTCTGCCGATGTTGGTTGAAAACAAAAAAACTGAATGGTCAGCAAAAGTAGCTTGTTTTCTGAAGGACGAAGAACGCTTTGCCGATAAGCGTGAAGGTCTGACTCCGAGAAACGCAATTCTGACACTTAACAAATACCTCGGCGAAAACACCGCCGTTTGCACCGACGTCGGTCAGCATCAGATGTGGTCGGCACAAAACCTTAATTTCAGAACTTCACGCCGTTTTGTTTCAAGCGGCGGACTCGGTACGATGGGCTTCGGAACGGGTGCGGCAATCGGTGCGGCATTCGGCACAAAGGAGAGAAGCGTTCTTGTAACGGGTGACGGCAGCTTCGGTATGACTCTTCAGGAGCTTGCAACGGCAGTTACTTATAACGTTCCGATTGTTATTTTGATTATGAACAACGGAGTTCTCGGTATGGTGCGCCAATGGCAGACCCTTTTCTACGAAAAGCATTATTCAAACACTGTTCTTGACCGAAAAACCGATTTTGTCGGGCTCGCAAAAGCTTTCGGTGCAGACGGTATGGCGGCAACAAGCCTTGATGAGCTTGAGGATGCTCTTGAAAAAGCTTTTTCGTATAACGGAACGTTTGTTATAGATTGTTTGATTGATAAAGATGAATTTGTTCTTCCCATGCTTCCGCCGGGCGGCAGTATGGACGATATTATGACAGAATTGGAGGCAGTGAAATGAACAGATATACTTTGGCTGTGCTTGTGAGAAATCAGTTCGGCGTTCTTAACCGCCTTACGAGTATGTTCAGAAGAAGGCAGTTCAACATAAGCTCCATCACCGCAAGCGAAACCGAATCGGCTGAATTTTCACGAATTACATTCAGCTTTGACGGTGAGGAAGAAGGCAAGGTTCAGCTTGTTAATCAGCTTTATAAGTTGCCCGACGTATGCTCGATAAAAGAGCTGACAAACGAAAACTCCTTAAGCTGTGAGCTGATGCTCATTAAACTGAAAAACGATCCTGCCGCAAGGGAAGAAATTCATTCGGCGGCAGAGGCATTCAAAGCGGAAACCATTGATTATTCCCGTGATTCCATTGTTTTGAGGCTTATCGGCAACGGAGCAAAAATGGACGATTTTATTTCTCTTATGAAGGATTTTACTATCCTTGAAATCTGCCGAACGGGAACGGCATCAATAGAAAAAGGCAGTTCAATACTGCGTCAGAATTTAAATCTTTAATCTTTGATTTTAATCGGAAAGAGGTAATTATTATGGCAAGAATATTTTATCAGCAGGATTGCGATCTTCAGAAGTTAAGCGGCAAAACCGTTGCGATTATCGGCTACGGCTCTCAGGGTCACGCACACGCACTCAATCTCAAGGACAGCGGTGTTGATGTTATTGTAGGTCTTTATGAAGGCTCAAAGAGCTGGGCAAAAGCGGAGGCTCAGGGTCTTAAGGTTATGACCGCCGCCGATGCGGCAAAGAATGCCGACGTTATCATGATTCTCATTAACGATGAAAAGCAGGCAAAGCTTTATAAAGAAAGCATCGAACCGAACCTCACAGAGGGTAAAACCCTTGCTTTTGCACATGGTTTTAATATTCATTTCGGCTGCATTAAGCCTCCGAAGAACGTTAATGTTATTATGGTAGCTCCCAAGGAAGTCGGATCGTAGCCA
>JAZNUD010000067.1:0-60260 GCA_045592085.1 Acutalibacteraceae bacterium
CTTCGTGTACGAAGCAGCCGCTTGTTTAGCCTGAAGTGTTCAAGTCGGAGTCAAGCTGCGTTTCGTCTTAAGACGCAACCGAGTTCCGATGCCTCATAAATATTGTTTGCACAAGGGATTCGAAAACCCGTTAAGAAAACACTTCGGGGAAGTGTTTTCCGCCCATTGCGCCGCTAAGCGAGAAAAAGTCCGCAGCGATTGCCGAAAGTCGAGCAACAGGATAAAGCCAACCTCCCTGCACCTGACTCTTTCGCGGAAAAGAAACCGCAGCTGATACATTGTACCAACTGCGGTATTGTTATTTCAAATCAAATGTTTATCTGCCCGAATCAATTACATCAACTTCATTAATTACATACGATGTACAAAGTCCGCTCTGAACTGTTTTATATTCATACCTTTTGTTTCCTCTGACAACCGCCTTTGCTCCTCGTTCGGGATGTCTTCTTTCCAACGAGCCGACAACGGAAATTTCAGTCTCTTCGTTAACATCAAATTTTGCAACCTGACCACATCTGCCGCACCAAAGCTCTTCACCTGTTTTCACATTGATAACATACATCTTTACAATTGCAGTTCCGCCAATAAGAATCGAAACTGTCCCCGAGGGATTAATTTCTTGAATGGGGCATCCACAGTTAATACATACTTTCGCCTTGTCTGATACATCTTTTCCGCATTCGGGACATTTAATAAGTGCCATATTACTTCTCCTTTAGTTATATTTGACATTCACAGAATGTCATTGACACCAGCAGTATAACATATAATTTTCTTGTTGACAAGCACTAAATGTCAAAAAGGAGATTTTATATGTTTATCAATAAAACAAATGACGGTTTAAACAACGTTTGCGGTAAAAACATTTCAAAATTGCGCCTTGAATTGAAAGTATCTCAAAGAGAGCTTGCAGACAGAATGCAGCTTGTCGGAATTGATATTGACAAAAACGCAATTCAGCGTATTGAATGCGGCAAAAGATTTGTCACCGATATTGAAATTATAGCATTCGCTAAAATTTTTAACGTTTCCTTTGACGTACTTTTGCTCGGTTAAGCCAAAACACCGCAGTTGATACATCGTACCAACTGCGGTGTTTTATTTTCGATATAATTTTACTGACATTCCTTTATCGCCTCAAACGCCATCTGAGGATAATCCGTCATAATGCAGTCTGCACCGTTTTCGGTCAGATATTTAACGTCCTCGGCATCGTTGACTGTCCAGTACTGAACGGCAATATCATATTTATGAGCATAGTTGATAACCTTTTTCGTTCCGAGATTGATGATTCCCTTTGCGGCACTGTCGCCGTAAGGAATCTGCAATGCAACGTAGGTCGGCTCAACCTCTTTGAGATCCCAGCCCATTCTGCAATAAACGTAGAAAAAGAGAACCTCAAGAATATTGGCAGAGCGTGAAATATCGGGATAAGTTCTTTCCATATACTTTGAAACGTCCTGCTCATCGGAAGCCCAGATTACTCTGTCCTGCAGGTTTCTTTCGGTGATTATTTCATAGAGCCTGTCCGCCGCTCTTTCGCCGTCTTTACCCTCACCCTTGTTTTCGATGATATATCTGTATTCTTTGCCATCGCTGTTTGCCTCGATATAGTCAATTATATCGTCGCACTTTGCAACTCTCAGGTTATAAGGTATGTCATCGCCGCGCAGACCCCTGTAGGGATATTCGCCGTCGATGCAGAAATTCTCGCCCATATTGAGCACCTGCGCTTCTTCAAAGGTCAGGCTCGAAGCATAAACGTTTTTGCGGCCGAAATACTCAACCGCATTCGTTGTGCTGTCGTAGGTCAGGTCGTGAAGCACGATAAGCTCGCCGTCCGCAGTAACCTGAACGTCAAATTCAAAGGTATCAACGCCAAGAGTATTGTTTTCCTCAATAACCTTTTCAAACGCCATAAGCGTATTCTGCGGAGCAATTCCCGCACCCGAGCGGTGAGCCGAAACGTCGGGGTCGCCGTCCTCCGTTATGTAAGGGTTGAGTGCATCGGGATTAATCTCGTTTTTTACCCACGGCAAGTCGGGCAGACACATTGTTGAGACAATCGGAATAACCATAGCCAAAGCGGTCAGCGTACGTATTATCCCCTTAACAGCCAAAAAAATCTGAATCATTTTCTTTTCCCCGTTTCTTTCCAAATATGAAATATATTATATAACCATAGTTCTTACAATTCAACACCGAAATTCTTAAAAATTCTTTAAGATTCAACAAAAAATCACCGGAATGCAGGTTTCTGCTTTCCGGTGATACGTTTTAGTTACAGGATTTAAAATCAAAGTTTCGAGAAGCCGTGACTGTTGATGAGTGCGTCGAGCTTTTTGCCTTCCTTGCAAAGAGGGCATTCGTGCGACGGGCAGGCAAAGTATCCGGGAATATCGTTGGGGTTGAATACGGAATTGACCTCGTAGCCGTTGCATTCCTTTGCCGTTGAGAAGATTGAAGCAACGCCCACAACCTCGCCGCCGTAATAGTTAACGGCTTCCATCGCAGCCTTGACCGTGCCGCCCGTTGCAACGGAAACAGCAAGAACAAGAACGTGCTTACCCTTAATCATCGGAACGATATTATCTCTGAAAAGAAGCTGTGAGCCGCTTGTCATTTCGGGTGTTACAACGTAAACCGTCTGATGGGCGTTTATATTCATCCAGTGATTCTTTGTAAGCTCATCTGCAAGGCAGGTGCCGATACCCTCTGTGCCGTCAAGGCAGAGAATGGTATCAATGATTTTCACCTTATAGCTGCTGTTATGGCAAAGCTCCTGAGCAACCGCCTTTGCTTCCGAAAGACGTGACTTCTGAGCCGCAACGTCGATATAATAATTGCTGTGGGAATGGTTTGTTGCAAAATGACCCTTTGCTATACGAAGGAAAAGATCGCTTTTGTTGGTTTTGATTTTGGTAATGCTTGATGTAGGCATTGACAATCCCCCTTGGAATCTTGTTGTGTTTCTATTTTATAATAAATGCTCAATAATTACAAGAGATTTTTTAAAATCCGTTCCCAAGCTTGATAAATCAGCAGCCTTAATGTATAATTAAAGCATCAATTATCAGAGGTAATGCTATGAAAAACCTTTCAACCGAACAAATCCTCAACGCTGATTTCAAAATATGCGGCAAGCCGTTAATGAAGCCGTGGGGCGGCTCGTGGGTTGTTGCCGACCCTTCACTGCTCACGCCCGAAACCTCGCACGACGGCAAGTGGCATATGTTTTTTCATACAACCTTCGGCGTTTATCATGCCGAAAGCGATGACGGACTCGATTTCGCAAAGCCCGTAAAAATCACAAACCGTGCAATGCGACCCAACATAAATCTCATCGACGGCAGATATTACCTCTTCTTTGAAAGGACCCGTCCGCTTATAATGAATGCACTCAACGTGGTAAATATCGCTAAATGGAATTCGGAAATCGCCGTTGTTGAAAGCACCGACCTTAAAAGCTGGACGTCGCCAAGACCCGTTATCAGAAACACCCGTGAATATGAAAGAAGCGACAGAGGCACGTCGATTTCAAACCCCTATCTTCTGCAGGAAAACGGCGTAAACCGCCTTTATTATTCCTGCGGTCTGACTTACATAAAGGATTGCGGCTTCTGCGAGCCTACCTATATCAGCTATGCGGAAAGCAAACGCATCACCGACGGATATCTCTCGGCGGAAAAGCCGATTATTTCGCCCGATAAAAACGACCCGTACCTCAACTTATGCAGCGGATGCCTTAAAGTATACCGTATGAGCGACGGTTATATCGGAATCCAGAACGGACTTTACGAAAAGGACGGCAAAAGCCACTCGGCAATCATTCTGCTGACCTCCGCCGACGGACTGAATTTCAAATTTGCAAAAATGCTGATTGAGCCTCAGATTGTTGACGGAAGCGACTGGATGAAGCAGTTTGTTTATGCGAGCCACCTTGTCAGATACGGCGATATCCTGCGTATTTATTTCAACGCAAGAGACGTTGCAAACCCGATTCTCGGCAGAGAATGCATCGGCTACGCCGAAGCGAAGATATAATTTCACATAAGAAAACGGATGTGCCGAAGCCGACACATCCGTTGATTTTTTATTTAAGCAGCTTGAGTGCGCCCGTGGGACAAACCTCCACGCACTTGCCGCAGGTTTTGCAGACCTCAATCTTATCGCTGCCCTCAAATTCGGGCTTGATAACGGTCTTGAAGCCTCTGCCGACAAGTCCGAGAATGCTCTGTCCTGCATCCTCTTTACAAGTTCTTACACAGAGATTGCAAAGAATGCACTTGCCCTGGTCACGCTCAATCGTTACAAGCCTTGTTTCCTTGAAACTCTCGTGAATTTCGCCTGCAAGTCTTTCGGGAGCAATGGGCTCATCGTTTGCATAGCGGATGAGTTTGCACTCCTTGAAATCGTGGCAGCCGCACTCAAGACAGCGCTTCGCCTCGCCCCTTGCCTGCTCTTCGGTGAAGCCGTTGAGAACTTCTTCGAAATTATTGCGGCGGGATTCGGGAGCCTTGACGGACATAACGGCTCTTGCCTTCTTTTCTCTGTCGGCAAGCATTTCTGCCGTAATTTCTTTCTTTGAATAGTAAGGCTCGGGGAAATCCATAGGCATACCGAGAAGATATGCGTTGATTGCCCTTGCAGCCTCGTTTGCTTCCGCAATTGCGTCGATTGCGATTGATGCACCGTTGTTGGTGGCGTCGCCTGCAGCAAAAACACCTTCAACGTTGGTAAGGCAGGTTGATTTTGCGGCAACGATTGTGCCCCATTTTGTGAGCTCAATTTCCTCAAGGCCCGATGGAGCACACTTCTGACCGATTGCGGAAATAACGGTATCAACCTCGAGAGTTCTGAATTCGCCCTCAACGGGTACGGGCTTTCTTCTGCCCGAAGCATCAGGCTCACCGAGCTGCATAACCTGAAGTCTGATTGAGCTGACCTTGCCGTTTTCGCCGATGATTTCGTCAGGATTGGTCAGGAAGAGGAATTCAACGCCCTCTTCAATTGCTTCTTCAATTTCTATGTCCTCCGCAGGAGCTTCGGCTCTTGTGCGGCGGTAAATAACGTATACGTTTTCTGCTCCGCATCTTACTGCTGTGCGGCAGGCGTCCATAGCGGTGTTACCGCCGCCGACAACCGCAACGTTTTTGCCGATTTCGGGTGCGTTGCCCATATTTACGTCACGAAGGAAATCAATGCCGCTGAGTACACCCTCAAGCTCCTCACCGACACAGCCGATAAGGCTTCCCTTCCACGCACCGATTGTTACGAGAACGGCATCTGCGCCGTTTTTGATTTCTTCAAAAGAAATATCCGAGCCAATCTTGACGTTATTCTTCATCTCAACGCCGAGCTTTGCAATTGCGGCAACCTCCTTTGCAAGGACTGCCTTGGGCAGACGGTATTCGGGAATACCGTAGCGGAGCATACCGCCCATTTCGGGCATAGCTTCATAGATTGTGACCTCGTGACCCGAAAGACGGAGATAATATGCCGCCGTCAGACCTGCAGGTCCGCCGCCGATAATCGCAACCTTTTTACCCGTTGCTTCCTCGGGCGTTGCGGTGTAGGGAGCATCGGATGCAAGATCGTTATCCGCCGCAAAAGCCTTGAGATATGCAACCGAGAGAGGCTCTTCAACCAATCTGCGGCGGCAATTGCTTTCGCAGGGATGAGGACACACTCTGCCGATTGATGCGGGAATCGGAATTTTTTCCTTGATGATTTTAACGGCTTCCTTATCGTCACCGTTTGCTATTGCCTTGAGATAGCCCTGAATATCCGTATGTGCAGGGCAGTTGAGCGAGCAGGGAGCAACGCAGTCGCCGCTGTGGTCACTCATAATAAGCTCAAGAGCAATCTTTCTTGCTTTTTTAACTCTGGGAGTGTTTGTGCTGAGCACCATTCCGTCCTGAGCAACGGTTGCGCAGGCACGCATAAGCTTGGGGCTGTTTTCAGCCTCAACAAGGCAAAGTCCGCAGGCTCCGTAGAGCTTGAGCTTGCCGTTATAGCAAAGGTTGGGAATTTCAATGCCGTTTCTTGCGGCAATATTGAGGACGGTTTCGCCCTTTTCGCCGATAATCTCGCGGCCGTTTAAGGTAATTTTAATCTGTTCCATCTCTTTCCCCTCCTTATTCTACAATAATTGCGCCGAAGCGGCAGGAATTGACGCACTGACCGCAGCGAATGCACGCTTCTGAATCGATGCTGTGAGTCTGCTTGACCGCACCGCTGATTGCTTTGGCAGGACATTTCTTTGCGCAGAGAGTACAGCCGATACATTTTTCGGGATTGATTGAATAGGTGAGAAGGTCAACGCATTCCTTTGCAGGGCATTTCTTCTCCCTGATATGTGCTTCGTATTCATCTCTGAAATATCTGATGGTTGTGAGCACGGGGTTGGGAGCCGTCTGACCGAGACCGCAGAGCGCACCGTCCTTGACAGCTTCGCAAAGCTCTTCGAGAAGCTCGATATCTCCCTCTTTGCCCTCACCCTTAACGATTCTGGTGAGAATCTCCTGCATTCTTGCAGTACCGATTCGGCAGTGCACGCATTTTCCGCAGGATTCAAGGGCAGTAAAATCAAGGAAGAATTTGGCCATTCCTACCATACAGGTGCTTTCATCCATAACAACCATACCGCCCGAGCCCATAATTGCGCCCGTTGCGGCAAGTGCCTTGTAGTCGATAACGGTATCAAGCAAATCCTTGGGGATGCATCCGCCCGAAGGTCCACCCATCTGGACAGCCTTGAATTCTTTACCGTCACGGATTCCGCCGCCGATGCCGTAGATAACGTCACGAAGGGTTTTACCCATCGGAATTTCAACAAGACCTCCCTTGCGTATTTTACCCGTAAGTGCAAAAACCTTGGTGCCCTTGCTGTTTTCCGTACCCATAGCGGCAAAAGCCTCGCCGCCATTGTTGATAATCCACGAAACGTTTGCGAAGGTTTCAACGTTATTGATGTTTGAAGGCTCATCCATATATCCTCTCTGTGCAGGGAAAGGAGGCTTGAGTCTGGGCATACCTCTCTTGCCTTCAAGAGATTCGATGAGTGCAGTTTCCTCGCCGCAGACAAACGCACCTGCGCCTGCCTTGATTCTCATATCGCAGGAGAAGTCAGTGCCGAGAATGTTTTCGCCGAGAAGATTTGCCTCTTTTGCCTTAGCAATGGCAATCTCAAGGTTGGTGATTGCAAGAGGATATTCCGCACGCACGTAAACAATCATTTCCTTCGCACCGATTGCATATGCGCCGATAAGCATACCCTCGATAAGGCTGTGGGGATCGGATTCGATAACGGCTCTGTCCATAAATGCGCCGGGGTCGCCTTCGTCGGCATTGCAGATAAGATACTTCGTACCACTCACGCTGCTGCGTGCGGCATTCCACTTGAACCATGTGGGGAAACCTGCACCGCCTCTGCCTGCGAGACCCGAAATCTTGATTTCCTCGATAACCTGCTCGGGAGTCATCGTTTTAAGTGCTTTTTCGAGTGCCTGATAGCCGTCTGCTTCACGGTAATCATCGAGAGAAACGGGGTCGATAAGACCGCAATGGCGCAGAGCAATTCTCGTCTGACCGTTGAGGAATTCTTCGTCCTCTGCGGAAATTGTTATTGAATCAACCTTTGAAAGGTCACCGCTTCTTGCCGCTTCAACGATAGCCTCTGCATCATCTGCAGAAACCTTTACAAGGCGGCGGAGAAGGGTTTTTCCGTCGTATAAATCAACAATAGGCTCAAGGAAACACATTCCGATACAGCCCGTGCTGCCGAGGGTAAATGTTTCATTTGCGGTCATAAGAGCTTCAATCGCCTTATGTACCTTTGATGCACCTGCCGCAATTCCGCAGGAGCCTTCACCGATAACTATACGCATCATTTGCCCTCCTTTTCCTGAATGCTTTTTATAACGGCAACTGCCGAGTCGGGAGTCAGGTTGCCGTATGCCTCGCCGTTAATCATAATAACGGGAGCAAGTGAGCAGCAACCGAGACAGGCAACGTTTTCGAGAGTGAAAAGTCCGTCGTCAGTTGTTTCGCCGTTGCCGATTCCGAGATATTCGGAGATAGCGGCGCTTATTCTTTCGCTGCCGTTAACGTGGCAGGCCGTACCCTGGCAGGACATAATCAGATACTTGCCGATGGGAGTGAGTCTGAACTGCGAATAAAAGGTTGCAACGCCCATAACGTCGGCAGGAGTGATGCCGACTCTTTCTGCGATGCAATACATAACGTCTTTGGGCAGATAGCCGTAGATATTCTGTGCCTTCTGGAGAATAGTAATAAGATTGCTTGATGAGCCTGCGTATTCCCTGAGCACGTCCTCAAGCAGAGTGAGGTCGCTTTTGGGACCCTGACAGTTGCACTGACACATAAAAAAGCCTCCTGAATTTTTCTTATAAATAGCTAACAATAATAACTATACCATACCGCCCCGATATAATCAAGCAAAAGGTTTTACCTGAAATACTGTAACACTTTTTCTGCAATGACATAAGATGACAGTGTAAGCGCCTGATAAAACAGCGGCGCTTCAAACAACACTCCGCCCGACGATGCGGCGGATTCTTGCAAGGAGGTTACATCATGGGTTGCGGATGCAATAACAACTGGTTCCTTTTCATTATCCTCATTCTTCTCTGCTGCGGTGACTGCGGTTGCAACAACAACAGCTGCGGCTGTAACAGCGTAAGATCGAATGACTGCGGCTGCGGTTGCGGCTGCTAAATAAGGGATAATATCCCTGCCGCCTCCTCTTGGGTCAGACCGCCCGGGGAGGCGGCGAAATTCCTCGGAATTACGTCCTGCCAGCGCAGGGCGTATTTTTTTGCGTTTTCAGCACCGATTGTAATTCCTCTGAGGTCCGTCAGCGAAGCAACAACCGCTTTGACCGCTTCAATTTCATCGGTCAGAGAAATGAATTTTTCCGTTTTTTCGGGAGCAAATTCCGCACATCTGTCTATGTAGGGAGCAAAGAATGCGGCGCACGCCGTACCGTGAGGAATGCCGTAGTTTTCGGTCAGAACGTAGCCGAGAGGATGCGGAAACGCCGTTCCGCAGGTGTTGATGACAAGACCTGCATAGACCGAGCCGTAATAGAGCTTTTCACGGAGTTTTTCGGAAATGTTTTCCGATTCCGAAAGCTCCTTAAGTCCCTCGTAAATCATCGGAATGCATTTTTCTGCCCACAGCTCAACAACACCGTTGCACTTGACGGTGAAAAAACCTTCAACCGCATGGGCAAAAGCATCCAGAGCCGTTGAAACCGTTGATGCGTAAGGCAATGAATACGTATACTTCGGGTCACAGAAAGCGATTTTCGCATAGCAATCGTCGCCCGAGATGCTCTTTTTGACGCCCGTTTCATCGTTTGTCAGAACGGAAACCGCCGTAACCTCGCTGCCCGTTCCTGCCGTTGTGCCGATAAGAGCAACGGGCAGGGGCTGATTTTTATATTCTCTTTTATAAATATCAATTGCCGATAAATCGGGATTCGATGCGTATATCGCAACAGCTTTTGCGGCATCAAGTACCGAGCCGCCGCCGATTCCGAGAATGAATTCGGCACCCGAATTTCTCGCCGCCTCACCTGCTTCGCGGCAGACGGAAATCAGCGGATTTTCACCGATTTTATTGAAAACCGAATACTCAATATTTTCCTTCTTCAGAGCCGTTTCCGCATCGGCAAGCGCACCGCTTTTCACGGCACCGCTGCCGCCCGTAAGGATAAGGCAGCTTTTACCGAGCTTTGAAAGAAAACCCGAATTGTTCACAACGGCGTTTTTGCCGCATATACATCTGACAGGCATATATACAGTATCGTTCATAGCACTGCTCCTTAAGTAATTATGTTACATATTTTAGCATCTTTTTTATGAAAATCCAACAATTTTTTATGTTTTGCCCTAACCATATTGAAAAAATATATTATAAGGTGTATTATATAATAAATAATATAATGGCATAGAATGGCGGTGAGCGCATTTTGAAGAAAATCGGAGCAATAATTGCGGCCGTTGCCGCCGTTTTACTCATTGCCTTCATCGCTTACGACGGCATATTCAATAAAGCGTCCTCAAAGAATTTTTTTGCTATGGACACCGTCATCACCGCCTCGGTTTCGGGCAAAGATTCCGATGCCTGCGTTGAAAAAATCGAGTCCTGCGTAAACGGGCTTGACGGTATGCTTTCACGCCATAAAGAAAGCTCCGAGGTCAGCAAAATAAATCGCGGAGAATCAAACGTAACGGTCAGCGATAAGCTCGGCGGATATTTAAACGCTCTTCTGGACATCAGCAAAAAAAGCGGCGGTGCGTTTGATTTCACCGTCGGTGCTCTCAGCGACCTCTGGGGATTCGGAAACGAGCCGAAAGTCCCTGCCGATTCAAAGATAAAAAATATTCTCAGTCACAGCGGATACGAATACGTTTCTCTTAACGGCAACAAACTCACCCTTGCAGAAAACGTGATTATCGATTTCGGCGCAACGGGAAAGGGAATTGCTCTTGATGAAATCCGCACTATTCTGGACGAACAAAATGCAAAATCGGCAACCGTCAGCGTCGGCGGAAGCGTTTTGGTTTACGGTAAACAAACCGTAAAGGTCGGCATCCGTGACCCCTTCGGCAACGTTGGCAGAAGCATTGCGACCCTGCCGCTTACCGATACCTGCGTTTCAACCTCGGGCAGCTATGAACGCCGTTTCGAGGAAAACGGAAAAAGCTACCACCACATCCTCGACCCCGAAACGGGATATCCCGTTGATAACGGTCTCGTCAGCGTAACGGTTATTTCCGACAGCGGTCTGCTCAGCGACGCACTTTCAACCGCTTGTTTTGTGCTCGGCACTGAAAAAGGAATGGCTCTTGCGCAGGAATACGGCTGCGAAGCCGTCTTTATCACGAAAAACAAACAGATTTACGTCACGAAAGCCATTGAATCGGAAATTGAAATTACCGACAGCGGCTATAAACTGATATCATATGAAAACTAAACTTTTTAAGAAAGGCGATATTGCGGTCATACTCGTTATACTCGTTGCCGCCGCACTTTTCTGGTTTTTCCGCGCGCAACAGACAGACCGACTTGAAGCGGTCATCACCGTCAACGGAGAAACAGTTGAAACAATCGACCTTTCCGCAGTCAAGGAAAAGAGGATAATCGAGCTTGATACCGACCCGAAGGTTGTTATCGCCGCCGAAAACGGTGCGATTTATTTTGAATCCGCCGAATGCGACGATAAACTCTGCATCAACTGCGGTAAGCTCAGCAGGAAAGGAGATACCGCCGTTTGTCTGCCTGCAAAAACGGTTGTTACCGTCAGCGGCTCTGACGTCGGCGTTATGACCTACTGATATGAAAAAAATCGTTGCTTTCAAAACTGCGCTCGGAGCAATCCTCTGCGCCCAGGCTCTGGCGCTCGGCTTTCTCGAAAGCCTGATTCCGCCCCTGCCGTTTCTCCCTCCCGGAGCTAAACCGGGATTTTCAAACATAATCACAATGTTTGCCGCAGGTCATCTCGGTCTGCCGCAAGCACTAATCATAACTCTCGTCAAAGGCGGATTTGCCTTTGTTACAAGAGGCTTTACCGCAGGAATAATGAGCCTTTCGGGCGGAATTCTCTCTACCCTGGCTATGTGGCTCCTGCTTAAATTTGCAAATAATAAGCTCGGTCTTATCGGAATTTCCGTCATCTGCGCCCTCTGCCACAATGCAGGTCAGCTCGGTGCGGCAGCGGTTATAACGGGAACCGGAGATATTATATTCTACGCTCCTGCACTTGCCGTTTTCGGCATTGTAACGGGTGCGGTTACGGGAATAATCCTCAATGCGGTTACTCCCGTGCTCGAAAAACAGAAACAATTCTTCTATAAATAGATAAAAGGAGGAATCTCTATGGCCAAAAAATTTCCGGCAGGCATACTGACTGCCGTAAAAAAGGTCAGAGGCGGCGTTAAGGTAAGTCACCACAAAAACACCGCCGAAACAGAGGTGGTCAGAATGCCCGCCCCTGCAAAAGTCGTTATCCCTATGCAGCAGCATATCGGCGCTCCCTGTGAGCCCGTTGTCAAGGTTGGCGACACCGTTGCCGTAGGTCAGCTTATCGGTGACACCGACAAATACGTCAGCGCTCCCATCCACGCATCGGTTTCTGGCACTGTTACTGCAATCGGAGATATCAAGATGCCCAACGGCACACTCTCAAAAGCGGTAACAATCGAATCCGACGGCGAAATGAGACTCTGGGAAGGCATTGAGCCTCCTCACGTTGAAACAAGAGAAGACCTTATCAAGGCTGTTCGCGCCTCGGGTCTTGTCGGTCTGGGCGGTGCAGGCTTCCCGACCCACGTCAAGCTCAATTTCCCTGCTGACAAAAACATCGACACCCTCGTTGTCAACGCCGCAGAATGCGAGCCCTTCATCACGGTTGACTACCGTGAATGTATGGAGAATTCATGGGATATTCTCGCAGGCGTTTACCTGCTCAAGGACCTTCTCGGCTTCAAGCAGGTAATCATTGCCGTTGAGGATAACAAGCCCGAAGCCTTCAGTGTGCTCAGAAGCATTGCCGACCACTCAATCGACAAGCACGACGAGGTTAAGCTTATGGTGCTTGAATCAAAATATCCTCAAGGTGCTGAAAAAATGATGGTTCAATCCGCAACGGGCAGAAGAGTTCCTCCCGGAAAGCTTCCCGCCGACGTCGGCTGCGTTGTTATGAACGTTGCATCCGTTGCGTTTATCGCACGCTACATAAAGACGGGCAAACCGCTTGTCAGCCGTTCTCTTACTGTTGACGGCTCTGCAATCGGTGAACCCAAAAACGTCAGAGTTCCCGTCGGCACAAGCATCAGCGAAATCATTGATTTCTGCGGCGGCTTCAAGACCGACCCCTGCAAAGTCCTTACGGGCGGACCTATGATGGGCCTTGCTATCGTCGGCACAGACCTGCCCGTTCTCAAGCAGAACAACGCAATCCTCGCTTTTGCTCACGATGATGCCGTTCTCAAGCCCGAGACAGACTGCATCCGATGCGGCAGATGCGCAACAGCCTGCCCGATGAGCCTGATGCCCACAAACATCGTCAGGGGCGCAAAAGCCAAGGATATTTCAATGCTCAAGGCTGCAGGCGTTAACGTTTGTATGGAGTGCGGAAGCTGTGCTTTCGCCTGCCCTGCAGGCAAACCGCTTGTTCAGCATATGAGACTTGCAAAAGCAATTCTCAGAGAGGAGGGCAATAAATAATGGTAAACGGTAAAAAGCTCGTTGTCAGCGCATCGCCCCACCTGCGCTCAACCCAGACAACAACAAGAATTATGCTTGACGTTGTCATTTCACTCATTCCTGCCCTCATTGCGGCAATATTCATTTTCGGACCCCGAGTCCTTTGCGTTGCGGCTGTTTCAGTCAGCTCCGCAGTTCTCGCAGAATACGTTTCACGCAAGGCTATGAAGCGTCACCAGACAATCGGTGACCTCAGCGCCGTTGTAACGGGTCTTATCCTCGCACTCAACCTTCCCTCAACAATCCCCTACTGGATTGCGGCAATAGGAAGCGTTGTAGCAATCGTTGTCGTCAAGCAGTTCTTCGGTGGCATCGGTCAGAATTTCGCAAACCCCGCCATCACAGCCCGAATCGTTCTTCTTCTTTCATTCGGTGCACATATGGGCAACTGGGTTGCTCCCCTTTCCTGGAAAACGGGAATCACAACAACGGCAACCCCTCTTGCAGTCGGCTATGAAAACCTCGACGTTTCCCTTCTCGATATGTTCCTCGGCCTCAGAGGCGGCTGTCTCGGCGAAACCTGTGCTCTCGCACTCATTATCGGCGGCATTTACCTTATTGCAAGAAAGGTTATCTCCCCCGCAATTCCGCTGACATATATCGGCACGGTTGCTCTTATAATGCTTATCGCAGGCAAAGGCGACCTCGGCTTCGTGGCATATCAGGTTATGGGCGGCGGTCTGCTTCTCGGCGCATTCTTTATGGCAACCGACTATTCAACCTGCCCCATCAAAGTCAGAGGCAAGATTATCTTCGGTATCGGCTGCGGCATAATCACAGCTCTCATCAGACTTTTCGCATCAATGACGGAAGCCGTTTCATTCGCAATCCTCATTATGAATCTTCTCGTCCCCTTCATTGACAGAGCAACAATTCCCAAGCCCTTCGGCACACCCAAAAAAGAGAAAAAATCAAAGGAGGCGGCAAACTGATGAAAAAATTCAAAGAATACGCCGCTCCTACAGTGGTTCTTCTTATAATATGCATTGTTGCGGCACTTCTTCTGGCAATAACAAACAGCGTTACCGCCGAAAAAATCGTTGAAGTCAATGCAGCCAACGAAGCCAAATCAAGACAAGAGGTTTTTGCCGATGCCGCATCATTCGGCGAAGAAACCGTAATCAACGACAAAGCAATAAGCGAAAACGAGATAAAGCTTGCGACAGCTCTTGATAAAGGCAACAACGTTATCGGTCACGTTGTTGTTACGGTTGAAAAAGGCTACGGCGGTGCCGTTTCCGTTATGACCGGCGTTGACCTTGAAGGCAAGGTTACGGGCGTTAATATTCTTTCGATGAGTGAAACCCCCGGTCTCGGCGCAAATGCAACAAAGAAAAACTTTCTTCAGCAGTTCGTCGGTAAAATCGCAGGTATGACCGTTACGAAAAACGCACCTGCAGAAAACGAAATCAAAGCACTTACCGGTGCAACAATCACAACAAAAGCAGTAACCGCAGCAGTTGAAGCGGCACTCGCAGCAGCAGGAGGTGAGAACGTTGGCTGAAAAGAAATCACTCCGTAAGGAATTCACAAAAGGTCTTATAAGCGAAAACCCCACGATGCGTCTTGTTCTCGGCACCTGCCCCACCCTCGCGGTTACGACAAGCATCGTCAATGCGCTCGGTATGGGCGTTTCGGCAATGATAGTTCTCGTCTGCTCCAACATCGTAATTTCCGCTTTGAGAAAGATTATTCCCGATAAAGTCCGCATTCCTGCTTACATCGTTATCATCGCTTCGTTTGTTACAATCGTTCAGATGATAGTCAAGGCATTTGTCCCCGCCCTCGATAAGTCGCTCGGCGTTTTCCTGCCGCTTATCGTTGTTAACTGCATAATCCTCGGCAGAGCAGAAGCCTTCGCAAACAAAAACGGCGTTATTGCTTCGGCTGTTGACGGTCTCGGTATGGGTATCGGATTTACGGTTGCTCTTTGCTGTATGGGCGCAATCAGAGAAGTTCTCGGTGCAGGCACAATTTTCTCAGGCGCAGAAAGCCTTCTCTCAATCGCAGGTATCACGGGCTTTGACGGCTTCACGCTTTTCGATGAAACCAGTGCAATCAACCCGATGACTATTTTCATTCTTGCTCCCGGCGGATTCTTCACCTTCGGTATTCTTATGGCTTGTGCCAACAAGCTCGCCGAAAGAAAAGGTAAACCCAAAGCAGAGCTCGGCGGCTGCTCCGCCTGCCCGATGGCTAAAAACTGCGCACTCCTCGCAAAAGGCGAAGGCTGCGAAGAGAAAAAGGAGGAAGCTGAAGTATGACATACCTTTCAATCCTTCTCACGGCCATTCTTACGGCAAACTTTGTTCTGAGCAAATTCCTCGGCATCTGCCCCTTCCTCGGAGTATCAAAGAAGCTCAACACGGCAGTCGGTATGTCGGCGGCGGTTATCTTCGTTATGGCTCTGTCAACGGCAGTATGCTACCCCATCAACAACATCCTCATCAAAAACGATCTCGAATATCTCCAGACGATTGTCTGCATTCTTGTTATTGCGGCTCTCGTTCAGCTTGTTGAGATTATTCTTAAAAAGTTTATGCCTCCGCTTTATAATGCGCTCGGCATCTACCTGCCCCTTATCACAACCAACTGCGCAGTTCTCGGCGTTGTTCTTCTCAACTTCACAGAGGGCTACACCTACCTTGAATCCATCGTAAACAGCGTTGGCGCAGGTCTCGGCTTTATGCTGGCAATGGTTATCTTCTCGGGCGTACGTTCAAGGCTTGAAAGCTGTGACGTTCCCAAGTTCCTTCAGGGACTTCCGATAGTTCTTATCGCAGCTTCAATCGTTTCTCTCTCCTTTATGGGCTTCACGGGGCTCGTTGAAGGACTTCTCGGTAATTAAGGAGGTATGCTGAAATGGATCCTATTTTATTTGCAGTAGTCCTTCTCGGCGTTATCGGTCTGATAGCCGCCGTCGGTCTTACCGTTGCATCAAAGGTTTTCGCTGTTCCCGTTGACGAAAAGGCGGAAGCAATCAGAGAATGTCTCCCCGGCGCCAACTGCGGCGCCTGCGGATTCTCAGGCTGTGACGGCTATGCTGCCGCACTTTCAAAGGGCGAAACAACCGACACCGCACTCTGTGCTCCCGGCGGTAACGACGTTTCAAAGGCAATCGGCGAAATCACCGGTCTCGCCGCAGGTAACGTCAAGCCCTCTGCAGCAGTTGTTCTCTGCCAGGGACACAACGTCAACGCAGCAACAAAGCTTGAATATCAGGGCGTACAGAGCTGCCGTATGGCCGCACAGATTTTCGGCGGTCCCAAAGAATGTATCTACGGCTGTCTCGGCTTCGGTGACTGCGCCGCAGTCTGCCCTTACGAAGCAATCAGCATCTGCGACGGTGTTGCAAGAATCAATCCCAATGTTTGCAGAGCCTGCAAAATGTGCGTTAAAACCTGCCCCAACGGTCTTATTGAAATGATGCCTCTTGAGGAAGTCAAGGCGGCTGTGCTTTGCAAAAACCACGATAAGGGCGCAATCACCCGCAAGGAATGCTCCGCAGGCTGTATCGGCTGTATGAAATGCGTCAAGGCTTGTGAAGCAGGCGCAATCACAATCGACCGCTTCTGCGCAAAGGTTGACTATGATAAATGCACCGGCTGCGGCAACTGCCACAGCGTTTGTCCCGTAGGCTCAATCGACCTGATTGACCTTGCACTCAAAGCATAAGGAGGAAAAAACAATGGCAAAATATCTTATCGTTAATGCAGACGACTACGGAATGTGTAACTCGGCAAACGCCGCCGTAGCAGAGCTTTTTGAGGGCGGATTCCTTAAATCCGCAACCGTTATGATGCCCTGCCCCACAGCAAAGGATGCCGTTCAGTTTTCAATCGACCATCCCCAGTATCCCATCGGTATTCACCTGACAATGACAAGCGAATGGGCAACCTACCGCTGGAAACCCCTCACCGACGGCAAAACACTTATTGATAACGAAGGCTTTATGTGGCACGAAAGCGACGACGTAGAAAAGAACGCTTCATATGCCGACCTTGAGGCTGAAATCAAGGCACAGATTGACCTTGCTCACAGTATGGGTATGAAGCCCTCACATATCGACAACCATATGGGCTCGCTCTACGGTCACTACACAGGCAGACTCGGTCTTGCAAAGATGACCCTGCGCATCTGCGGCGAATACGGCTATGCATACCGTCTTTACACCAAGCACGACAAGAGAATCTGCCCCAACGGCACACCCTATTTCCTTTACAGCGCAATCACCCTGCTTTCAAAGGCATGGGGCAAGAAATATAACGTTGTTATTCCCGATTATCTGCTCTTCCCCGATTGGAATGACGATATGCGTGAAAGCTACGAAAAGTACAGAGAGACAATTCTCAAAATCTGGACGGATATTCCCGACGGCGTAACGGAAACCTTCATCCATCCCGCAATCGAATCCGATGAGCTCAAGGGCATCACGGGCAGATGGCAGGACAGAGTCTGGGAGTATATGCTTATGAAAGACCCCTACACTCACGAATATCTCAAGAAGAACGACGTTTATCTCATCAGCTACCGTGAACTCAATAAAATGAAGGGCGGCATCGTCCGCTGACAAAAAAACTCCGAGGAATCAATCCTCGGAGTTTTTGATTTTATCAAGATATTCTATGTCTTTTTTTGTTAAATCCGCTTTTTCGAGCATATCGGGGCGACGCTCAAGCGTGCGCTTAAGGCTCTGCTCCCTCTGCCACTTCTGAATGTTGGCGTGATGACCCGAAATCAGCACCTCGGGCACCTTTTCGCCGTGCCATTCAAACGGTCTCGTATACTGCGGATGCTCAAGCAAGCCCGAATAATGGCTCTCGAGCGTAAACGCATCCTCGTTTGCAAGCACGCCGGGAAGCATTCTTGAAATACTGTCCGCAACAATCAGCGCAGGCAATTCACCGCCCGTCAGAACGTAATCGCCGACGGAAATTTCCTCATCAACAATTTCGTCAATAACACGCTGGTCAATGCCCTCGTAATGTCCGCACAAAAGCGCAACGTTAGGCAGCTTTGCAAGCTCCTTGACACGCTCCTGCGTTAAGGTCTTGCCCTGCGGTGACATATAGATAAGGTGCGGTCTTTCACCTATTTCTTCGCACAGTGACGTAAAGCAATCATAAATCGGCTGGGTCTGCATAATCATACCCGTGCCGCCGCCGTAAGGCGAATCGTCAACGCGGTTATGCTTATCGAGAGTGTAGTCACGGATATTCCTGCAGTTGATTTCAACGCAGCCGTTTTCTCTCGCCCTGCCGATGATGCTTTCGTTCAGCACGCTCATGCACATTTCGGGAAAAAGGGTTAAAATATCAATCCTCATCGTCAAATATACCTTTCAGCGGTCTGATTGTCACTCTGTCAGCGGCAACGTCTGTTTCGGCAACAACGTCGGGAATGGCGGGAATAAGATACTCCTTCCCGTTTTTGGTTATGTGCCACACGTCGTTTGCGCCCGTCTGACTGACGTCGGTAAGCTCGCCGTAGCAGATTTCTTCGTTATCCGCATCATAAACCTTACAGCCGATAAGCTCGGCAATGAAGAATTTATTCTTCGGAAGCTTTGCATCGCTGCGCTTCATATAAAGCACCTTTCCGCGAAGCTTCTGCGCCGCCTCAACGGTATCCACACCGCCTATCTTGAGCAAAACAATGTTGCCGTGCGGTCTCGCAGACTTAATCTGCACCGCACAGCCTTCATTGTCGGCAAAATATAAGGTTTTGAATTTAGCCATATAATCGGGAGAGTCGCACCAAGGATTGACGCGCAATTCGCCTCTGACTCCGTGTGTGCCGACTATCTCGCCGATTTCAAGAAATTCTTTAATCAATTTCGACTGTTACCCTTGCGTCCTGACGGGTTGCGGCTGCACGCATAACCGTGCGGATAGCCTTTGCAATCCTGCCCTGTTTGCCTATAACTCTGCCCATGTCGTTCTCGCTGACGTGAAGGTGATAAACAACGCTTCCGTCCTCAGCGGGCTCGTCCACGGTAACGGTCACTGCCTCGGGCTCTTCAACAAGACCCTGAGCAATGCTCACAAGTAAATCTTTCATCGGATTACCTCGCAAAGCCGTTAATTAAAGAACGCCTTCTTTTTTGAGAAGAGCCTTAACGGTATCAGTGGGCTGTGCGCCGTTAGCGATCCACTGCTTTGCCTTTTCAGCGTCAACCTTTACCTCTGAGGGTGTGGTTGTGGGGTTGTAAGTACCGATTTCTTCGATGAATCTGCCGTCACGGGGATATCTTGAATCCGCAACAACGATACGATAGAAAGGTGCCTTCTTTGCGCCCATACGGCGAAGTGTGATTTTTACTGCCATTTTGATTTCCTCCAAAATATATAAAATATAATTATTTATAATGTATCAGCTATGCTGTATTACATTCCGAACTGTGAAGGGTCGAAGCCCTTGGGCAACTGTAAACGCTGCTTTCTTCTGCGTTTGCCGCCCTTTTTGCCGCCCATCTGCTTGAACATCTTCTGCATCTGCCTGAACTGGCTGAGCAGTCTGTTGACGTCCTCGATGCTCTGTCCGCAGCCGAGAGCGATTCTCTTTTTGCGCGAAGGGTTGATGATATCGGGATTTGTGCGTTCTTTTTCCGTCATCGAAAGGATGATAGCGCGCATTCTGTCGAACTTGCGTTCATCAACCTCAATATCCTTTGCTTTGTTTCCGATGCCGGGAATAAGGGCAAGCATATCCTGAATTGAACCCATCTTGCGGATCTGATCGAACTGATCCATAAGGTCGTTGAGGTCGAATTTATTCTGAAGAAGCTTTCTTTCAAGCTCCTCAGCCTTCTTCTCATCGATTGCCATTTCAGCCTTCTCGATAAGCGAAAGAACGTCGCCCATACCGAGAATTCTGGAAGCCATTCTGTCAGGGTGGAAGGCATCAAGCTGGTCGAGCTTTTCGCCCATACCGACAAACTTGATGGGCTTACCCGTTACGGCTCTTGCGGAAAGCGCCGCACCGCCTCGGGTATCACCGTCCATCTTGGTGAGAATGAGACCGTCGATGCCGAGAGCACCGTCAAACGAGGTTGCAACGTTAACGGCATCCTGACCCGTCATTGCGTCAACAACAAGAAGGATTTCGTGGGGCTTGACTTCTGCCTTGACGGACTTAAGCTCATTCATAAGCTCCTCGTCGATATGCAGACGGCCTGCCGTATCGAGAATCACGTAATCGTTGCCGTGGTCTTTTGCAAAAGCAACGGCTTCTCTGGCGATTCTGACGGCGTCGGTCTGACCCATTTCAAAAACGGGAACGTCCACCTGCTCACCGACAACCTGGAGCTGCTTGATAGCCGCAGGTCTGTATATATCGCAGGCCACGAGAAGCGGTCTGTGATTTTCTTTTTTAAGCTTTAATGCGAGCTTTGCGCAATGGGTTGTTTTACCCGAGCCCTGCAGACCGCACATCAGAATGATTGTCGGCGGATGGTTTGCATAGGCGAGACGGCTGTTTGTGCCGCCCATAAGAGCCACAAGCTCTTCACGGACTATTTTGATAACCATCTGTGAGGGTGTAAGGCTTTCCATAACCTTTTCACCGATGGCTTTTTCGGTTACCGTGTTAGTGAAGTCCTTGGCAACCTTATAGTTAACGTCCGCCTCAAGCAGAGCCATTCGCACCTCACGCATTGCACTGCGCACGTCGGACTCCGTAAGACTGCCCTTGCTCCTGAGGTTATGAAATGCAGATTCAAGTCTTTCTGAAAGGCCTTCAAATGCCAAAGCACTCACCTCTTATCATAATAATATGGTATGTAATAATTATCAGCTTTCAAGCATCGTCATTGCCGCAGCTTTGATTTGTACGCTGAAATCGTTGATTTCTTTTGAAAGGCTGTGGCGCAGGTTATATTCCGCAATCTGGTTTGAAACCTCAATGATTTCGGCAAGACCTGCTCTGATTTCCTCATAGCGCTTTGCCATACCCAGACGGGCTTCCATTTCCTTAAGCTGGGTTTCGGCACGCTTGATTGCGTCTCTGACACCCTGGCGGGTGATGCCTTCATTTTCAGCAATCTCGGAGAGAGAAAGGTCATCATTATAATAGTATTCCAAAAAATCACGCTGCTTTGCCGTCAGCATCTCACCGTAAAAATCAATGAGCACTGCAATCTCATAATTCTTTGCCATATCAGACCCTCCTTCCCCTAAAAATACGCTCAAAAACAGCGGTATCTGCCTGAAAATGAGCAAAAATCAAGGCGGTTGTTGTTTTCGTCCCGAAAGGTCAGAAAAAACAGCCGACCTGTAAAGTATGTTTGCTTTACAGGTCAGTATTATACAAGAAATATAAGCTCTTGTCAAGTGTAATTTTTACTGTTTTGAGGGTCGGTTTTCCACATTTTTCTCACCTTTTTGACAGAAAAAATGTGGAATTTCAATCTGTTGTGGAAAAAACAAGCGTTCGGCACAAGATGTATCCACATTTTCACATTCTGAATGTGGAAAACTTTTTCACACGCTTACGGTGTTCTGCATCTGTAAAGTTTATCAGCTTTACAGAAAGTATAATCTGCGCCCGAAAATCCGATTTTTTCCGACAAAATAACCGTTTTTGTGTATTACTTCAGAGTTACTATCGTAACGCCGTCCTCACCCTCACCGTAGACACCCAGACGGCTCGATTTGACGAAGGGCGATGCCTTCAGGTATCTCGTAACTGCGCTTCTGAGCGCACCCGTACCCTTGCCGTGAACAACGGTAAATTCGTTGAGACCCGTACGCAGGCCCTGGTCGATGAAGCGGTCAAGCTCTATGAGACATTCGTCAACGGTCATTCCTCTCAGGTCAAGTCTTGTCGATGCCGCCATATTAAGACGGCTTTCGCCGTGAAGTCTGGGCATTGATTTAGGCTCCTTTTTCTTGGGAGCATTTTCGCAAAGACGAAGATTGGAAAGCTTGACTCTTGTTTTGATTGAGCCTGCCTGCACCTCAACGTTGCCGTTTTTATCGGCAGGCGAAATTACCTTTGCGGTTTTGCCGATATCGCGGATTATTACCGTATCACCTGCCGCAAGCGGTCTGGGAAGCACGTAATTACCGTCATCATCCTCGATGCCGATAATGGGGTCAGCGGCGGAGTCGATTGCCTCAACACCCTTTCTGACCATCGTCTTTGCACGCCTTGCAAGCTCTGCGGCATCCTTGGTTTTCTGCTGCTCTTTTTTGAGTTTTTCAAGCTCCTGCATAAGAGCGTATGCCTCACGCTTCGCGGCCTCAACAACCTTCAGCGCCTGCGAGCGTGCCTTTTCCAGCTCCTGCTCACGAAGCTTTGTTATTTCAGCCTTCATTCTTTCAGCCTCCGCCTTTTCGGCTTCGGCCTTTTCGGCAAGAGCTCTCGCTTTTTCATATTCGCTCTCCATACGGACTCTTGTTTCTTCAAGGCGATCCACAACCGTTTCAAACTCCTTGTTTTCAACCGAAACAAGCTCCTGAGCCCTGGCGATGACAGCTTTATCAAGACCGAGACGGTCGCTGATTGCGAGTGCGTTTGACTTACCGGGCACGCCGATAAGAAGGCGGTAGGTGGGACGAAGGGTTGCAACGTCGAATTCACAGCAGCCGTTTTCAACCCTCGGAGTTTCAAGCGCATAGGCTTTAAGCTCTGCGTAATGGGTTGTTGCGGCGATTTTTGCACCTTTTTCGTGGAGTGCTTCAAGCACCGCCATCGCAAGTGCCGCACCCTCAACGGGGTCTGTGCCTGCACCGAGCTCGTCGATAAGCACGAGACTGCCTTCTCCTGCCGTATTAATAATACTGATTATATTGATCATATGTGCCGAGAAGGTCGAAAGAGACTGCTCAATCGACTGCTCGTCACCGATATCGGAGAGAATTTCCGTAAATACCGAAATCTCGCTTCTGTCACCTGCAGGAATCATCAGACCGCACATTGCCATCATCGAAAGCAGACCGATTGTTTTGATTGAAACGGTCTTACCGCCCGTATTGGGACCCGTAATGACAAGCGTATCGAAATCCTTGCCGAGAGTGATATCGACGGGCACAACCTTTTTGGGGTCAATCAGCGGATGCCTTGCCTGCCTGAGATTTATTATTCCCTTATCGTTGAGAATCGGAGTGCCGCCCTTGATGTTATAGGCATACTGTGCCTTTGCAAAGATGAGATTGAGTTCCAGCGCACATTCGTAACTGTTTTTTATGCTCTGCGCAAAATCGCCTGCCGAAGCGGAAAGCTCATAGAGAATACGCTCGATTTCTTCTCTTTCCTTCGACTGAAGCACACGGATTTCGTTATTTGCCTCAACAACCGCCATCGGCTCAACGAAAACCGTTGCGCCGCTTGAAGACGTATCGTGCACAAGACCCGGCACCTCACTGCGGTATTCGTTTTTGACGGGAACAACGTATCTGCCGTTTCTCTGGGTGATGATATTTTCCTGAAGATATTTTGAATGGGTCTGTGAGCGTGTGAATTTTTCAAGCTGCTCCCTGACCTTGGATTCCTGCACTCTGATTTTGCGTCTGATTTCCGCAAGGGCAGGTGAAGCGTTGTCCGAAATTTCTTCTTCGGAAATAATTGCATTGAATATTGCGGATTCGAGAAATCTGTTGGGCACAAGCGAATTGAACAGAGGGTCAAGCACACTCTGCACGCCTGCATTCGACGCTCTCCATTGCGAAAGAGTGCGGATAACCCTGAGCACTCCGCCGATATCAAGCAGCTCTTTTGTATTAAGAACGCTGCCTGCGTTTGCTCTTGAAAGAGCGTTGTTTACGTTTTTGAGTCCGCCGAAGGACGGACCGCCGAAACGGGCGAGAAGCATATGAGCATCCGCCGTCTGATTCTGCAAAGCTCTTGCAAGCTCGAGATTCGTTTCGGGCTTAAGGTGAAGCGCATTGTATCTTGCGTCCTCACAGCTTGTGAACTGCGCAAGTCTCTCAAGCACCTTGTCGAACTCAAGCGACTTTGCGTGTTTATCAAAAAATTCCATTGTTTTCTCCTTAATAATCGGAAAACTGTTTGTTACTGTTCTTCCGTAACGGCTTCTGCGGTGATTATTTCGGTTACGGGTTCGGTTGTTGATTCCTCACCCGATACCGACTCTCCCGTTGTTGTTTCGGAAATAACCGTCACGATTTCGGTTACGGCAACGCCGCTTTCATCGGTGACCTCTTCGCCGTTTTCATCAGTTACTGCAACCGCCGAGGTCTGAATCTCCGCCTGCGTAGGCACGGGCAGTGTTTCCGTTGCGGTTTCGATTTCGGGTGCCCTCGTTGCAGGCATACTGCCGATAATCTCCTGACCGTCAACAGACTGAATCGAGGAAATATACATACCGCCGCTTCTTTCACGAAGGGTTATCTTCATATATTTATCGGGCTCGGGGGCTTCGTAACCTTCGTCGGCAACCTCCGCCCACGCCTTGCTTCCGATATATCCGACGGAAAGAATGACGGAGCTTCCCTTTTCTTCGATTTCATAGACCTTGGGGGTGTATGCCGACTCAACGCCCGTAATGGGAAGAATATAGCTCTTGAGAGCCGCATCGTAGGTGATATCGTAGGCACTCATATCGATTGACGGATGCATCGATGCAATATCGATTTCCGTACCGAAAAGGCTGACGAAATATTTTTCAATATCCTCCTGCGGCACAACGATACCGAAAACCTCACCCTCGGAATAGGGATATTTCTCTGTACCCTCGTCACTCATAAGCAGTGCCCACACAGCACTGTTGAGAAGCTGGGAAACGTCCGCCTGACTCAAATCGTCAAACGGGTCGGGGTCAAACATAACAACAGGCTCAAGCATCTGCTCATATTTCTGCTTATCTGCGCTGTTATCCGTTATTTTCTTCACCGAATCGGCGGCAAACCTGACGGTTGCAACCGTCCCGACAACGGCAAGAATCAAAATGATTATTCCTATCGGGAAGGCAAGCTTGTTTTTGCCGCTTTTCTTGGTTTTTTCACTCATACCGATTCCTCCGTCGGTTTATCTTATTTGTCCGTTGCCGCTGATGACGTATTTTTCGCTGACCATATGTGCAACACCGAGAGGTCCTCTTGCGTGGAGCTTCTGGGTTGATATGCCGATTTCAGCACCGAAACCGAATTCTCCGCCGTCGGTAAATCTCGTTGAAGCGTTGACGTAAACCGCCGCCGCATCAACCTCATTCTTGAATTTTTCGGCGGTAAAATAGTTGTTGGTCACGATTGCTTCGCTGTGACCCGTGCCGTAGCGTGAGATATGCTCAACTGCTTCGTCAACGTCCTTAACAATTTTTACGCTGATTTTATAATCGAGATATTCCTTTGCCCAATCGTCATCCGTTGCGGGGACGGCATAGGGAAGAATTTCGCAGACCGCCTCGTCACCTCTGATTTCAACGCCGCAGTCCTTCAGCTTTTCGCCGATTGAAAGAAGCGCAACCTCGGCGATATCTGCATGGATAAGCAGACCTTCGCACGCATTGCAGACGGAAACTCTCGATGCCTTTGCGTTTGCAACGATTTCAGCCGCCATATCGATATCTGCCTCGGAATCAACGTAAACGTGGCAGTTGCCGACACCCGTTTCAATAACAGGTACGGTTGCATTCTCAACAACGGAGCGGATAAGTCCTGCGCCGCCTCTGGGAATAAGCAAATCGACGTAGCCGTTGAGCTTCATAAGCTCGGTTGCGGCTTCTCTTGAAATATTTTCAACAAGGATGATGCAGTCCTCGGGCAGACCAGCGTCTGCAACGGCCTTTCTCATAACGTCGGCAATCGCCTTGTTTGAATTGATTGCTTCCTTGCCGCCCTTGAGAATTACAGAGTTGCCTGCCTTGAGACAGATAGCCGCCGCATCTGCGGTGACGTTGGGTCTCGCCTCAAATATTACGGCAATAACGCCGATAGGCACTGCGACCTTTTCGATTTTAAGACCGTTGGGTCTCACTTCGCCCCAGAGCACCTTGCCGACGGGGCTTTCGCTTGCGGCTACCTGTCGCATACCCTGCGCCATACCGCCGATTCTGGATTCGTTAAGGCTCAAGCGGTCGATAAGTGCCTTTGAAAGACCGTTTGCTTCGCCTGCCTCAATATCCTTTTTGTTTTCTGCAATAATGAATTCAGCTTCTCTTTCGAGTGCATCCGCAACAGCGTTGAGTGCTTTGTCGATTGCTGCTGAGCCTGCCTTTGCAAGTAGCTTCTGTGCACTCTTTGAACGTGCACCGATATCTGTTAAAATACTCATTTCCTTACCTCTTTGCCTTGAAAAGTGTTCCCGTCTGTCTGCCGTCAAGCAGCTTATAAAGCTCCTCGGGGTCTGAGCCGTTCATAACAACCGTATCGATTCCTGCTTCGGTTGCAATCTGCGCAGCGTGAAGTTTGGTAATCATACCGCCCGTGCCTCTGCTTGTGCCCGTACCGCCTGCGAGAGCAAGAATATCATCGTTGATTTCCTCAACGCAGTGAATCAGCACCGCATTTTCATCCTCTCTGGGATTGGCACTGAAAAGTCCGTCGATATCGGTCAGGATAACGAGCAAATCGGCGTCAACGATTTTTGCAACGTGAGCCGAAAGGCTGTCGTTATCGCCGAAAACGATTTCTTCAACCGCAACGCTGTCGTTTTCATTGACAATCGGAATTGCTCCGTATTCAAAAAGCTTCATAAACGAGTTGTGGAGATTTCTGTGTCTCTCCTCATTCTCAAAGTCATCCTTCGTCACGAGAAGCTGACCCGTAATGTTACCGAATTCACCGAAAAACTTGTCATAGAGAAACATCTGCTCACACTGACCTACGGTTGCCGCAGCCTGTCTGCCGGGAGTATCCTGCGGTCTTTCCTTGAGACCGAGCTTGCCGACACCGACGCCGATTGCACCTGACGTTACAAGTGCAACCTCTCTGCCCGAATTCTTAAGGTCGCTGAGCACTCTTGCCAAAGCCGACATACGGCGGATATTTATTTTGCCCGTGTCATAGGTCAGCGTTGACGTACCGACCTTGACGACGATTCTGTTGATTTCTTTTTTGTTGATCATTTTGCGCTACTTCCTTTATGCGATTGAGTTTATGATTTCTTTATAAGCCTTTTTGCTTTTGGTTTTACCTGCCACGCAGATTGAAATTTTTGATAAATCGAAAATTTCCTCCGCAACCTTGCGGACGTCCTCAAGCGTTACGGCACGGATGCTGTTTATCACTTCGTCCTGCGGAATTATTTTGTTATGGAAAAGCAGATTTCTGCTGTTGCGTGATGCGTGGGCGGAAATATTCTCAAGGTCCATAACAAAGCTCGTTACCGATTGCTCCTTTGCCCTTGCAAGCTCTTTTTCCGTAACCGTTTCGCAGAATTCCGAAATAATTTTCAAAGTTTCGGTAATTGCCTTCTCCTCGGATTTTTCATTAAGGCCCAGAGAAACCACGAAAACACCCGATTTCAGATATGAAACGCAGGCAGTCTCGATTGAATAAACAAGACCGAGCTTTTCTCTGATATGCTGAAAAAGCCTTGACGACGGAGTGTTGCCGAGAATCGAGGATATCAGCAATGCCGCTTCTCTTTTTTGATTTCCAAGCGGCACACCGGGGAAGCCGAGAATAATCTGATTCTGCGTTACGCTCTTTTTCACCGTAACGGTGTGCGGATTATATTCGGCAAAAACGGGATTCAGCTCAAATCCCGTATTCTCAAGGTCTGCGAAATAGCTTTTGCAGATTCTCAGAGCCGACTTTTCGTCAAAGTTTCCGCTGATGCTGATGACGGTTCTTTCGGGCACGTAGAATTTTTTCATATGAGCTTCCAGGCTCTCTTTCGTAACCGCATCAACGGTTTCGGCGCTGCCGAGAATATCGCAGCCGAGCATACTGCCCTTCCACACGCTTCTGTAAAAGGTATCGGCACACAAATCCTCCGCGCTGTCCTCATACATCGAAATTTCTTCTTTTATGACACTTTTTTCAAGCTCAATATCTTTTTCGTCGAGTCTCGGATTCCTCACCATATCGCAGAGAATATCAAGCGCTTTTTCGGTATGCTCGGAAAGCATACGGGCGTAAAAGCAGGTGTTTTCTCTTGCGGTATAAGCATTCAGATATCCGCCGATTTCATCCATCTCAACAGCGATATCGAGTGCCGAGCGTTTCTGCGAGCCCTTGAAAACCATATGCTCGATAAAATGCGAGGTGCCTGCGGTTTCGGTGGTCTCAAAGCTGACTCCGCTTGCAACACGGATTACCGCCGAGCAGGTTTTAGCCTGCTTGTTTTTTTCAAAAACAATTCTCAAGCCGTTCGGCAAAGTTACGATTTTTGTTTTATTTTCCATTAAACCAACCTGTCATTTTTTAATATTTTCGAAAAACAGCGTGACTCCGCCGAGAGTTATTGCGTCACCCGTTTTGATATATGCTTTTTTATCGATTTTTTTGCCGTTGATTCTGACACCTGCCTGCGATTTGGTATCGGCAACATACCAGCCGTCCTTCGCACAGACCACAACCGCATGAAGCCTTGAAACGGTTGACTCACCAAGAACAATATCGCAGTTTTTGTTTCTGCCGAGTGACGTTTCACGCCTTGTGAGAGGATAGACCTCCTTGGTGTGGGCATCAATCAGCTTTGCTTCGCCGAGGGATACGGGTCTGCGTTTTAGCAGAGCGGAAATGCAAAGAAGAAATATCAGCAACGCCAATACGGGCATCGCAATTCTTGAAAATGAAATAAGCTCGCTCACAATATCTCCTCCTTCGCAAAGTTATACCTATACAGATACAATAATATTATTATTTTTAAAAAATGTCAATTGTGTATATATAAATAATATAATTAATTTAATAATATTTATAGTGACTTTTTTTGAACAATGTGTTATACTGAAATGAAATAATTAACTATTGCATCCCTTTGGAGGCGTTGCCGTGTTTGAACAGATAATCAATGTTGACAGAATGGAGCAGGCGGTCAGCCTTTTCGGCTCGTTTGACGAAAATATCAGGTTGATTGAGAAGGAATTCTCGGTCACCGTTATCAGCCGCGGCTCCGAAATAAAAGTTACGGGTGAAGCCGAAAACGTTCAGAAGGGCGTCAGAGCAATCAACGGTCTGCTCACGCTCATCAACAGAGGCGAATCTCTCAGCGACCAGAACGTACGCTACGTGCTTGCTCTTGTCAACGAAGGCAACGAGGATAAGCTTGAGCGTATGGCGGCGGATTGCATCTGCATAACGTCAAAAGGCAAGCCCGTCAAGCCCAAAACGCTCGGCCAGAAAAAATATATCGAAACCATCCGCAAAAACACCGTAACCTTCGGTATCGGCCCTGCGGGTACGGGCAAAACCTACCTCGCCGTTGCAATGGCGGTAACCGCCTTCAGAGCAAAGGAAATCAACCGCATCGTGCTGACAAGACCTGCAGTTGAAGCAGGCGAAAAGCTTGGTTTCCTGCCCGGTGACCTTCAGCAGAAGGTTGACCCCTATCTGCGCCCACTTTACGACGCTCTTTTCGATATGCTCGGCGCAGAGAATTTCCAGAAGCATCAGGAGAGAGGCGATATCGAGGTTGCTCCCCTCGCCTATATGCGAGGCAGAACGCTTGACGACAGCTTCATCATCCTTGACGAAGCACAGAACACAACACCCGAACAGATGAAAATGTTCCTGACCCGTCTCGGCTTCAACTCCAAGATGGTCGTCACGGGCGACGTTACACAGATTGACCTGCCCGACGGCAAACGCTCGGGCCTCAAAGAGGCGGTAAGAATCCTGAAAAATATTGAGGATATCGGCACCGTCAGATTCAGCGAAAAGGACGTTGTCCGCCACAGACTCGTTCAGGATATCATAAAGGCATATGAAAAGCAGGAGGAGGAACGCAGCAGAAAATGAGCAAGGTAAAAGTTATCATTTCAAATGAACAGAGCGAATTCCGTATCCCGACGGGTGTGAGAATGCTTGTGCGCCGTTGCTGCACCGCCGTTCTTGTTCAGGAGAATTTCACGGACCCCGCCGAAATCAGCGTAACCTTCGTTGACGATGAACAGATTCACGCTCTCAACAAGGAATACAGAAATATCGACCGCGCAACCGACGTGCTTTCCTTCCCGCTCGGTGAAAACGGTGTTTACGATACCAACATCGACACAGGCGCAAAGCTTCTGGGCGATATCGTAATTTCCATTCCCCACGCACTTGACCAGGCAGACAGATACGGTCATTCGCTTCAGCGTGAAATCGGTTTCCTTACCGTTCATTCGATGCTCCATCTGCTCGGCTACGACCACGTCAACGGCGGTATCGAAAGCGTGCGGATGCGTGAAAAAGAAGAGGCTGTCCTCACCCAGATGGGTCTCAAGCGAAACGGCAGCTACTATATGGATGATGAAAACATATGAAAAATCTGATTAAAAGCTTCGGCTATGCTTTCAAAGGCATCGCCTACTGCATCAACAAGGAACGCAATCTGCGCATCCATCTTTGCTTCCTCGTTTATATGTTCGGTTTTCTGACCGTTCACGATTTTTTCGAGGTTTCACGAACGGAATTTGCAATTCTTATCGCAGTCAGTGCGCTTGTAATTGCTCTTGAGCTCGTCAATACGGGCATCGAAAAAGCAGTTGACGTTGCCGTCGGAAAAGAAATTCTGCCCTTCGCAAAGGCATCGAAGGATGCCGCCGCAGGCGCAGTGCTCGTTGCCGCAATCGGCGCGGTTGCCGTAGGTCTGGTTATTCTTTATCAGCCTGCCGCCTTCGCCGCAATGGCGGAATACTATAAAGCTCACGTTCCCGAGCTGATTCTGCTTGTTGCAACCGTGGTTATAAGCGTTATTTTCGTTTTCGCAGGACCGTCGGGAATGATTAAACCATTTACAAAGAAAAGGAGCACCAAATGACCAAAACAGCTTTTGTTGCCATCGTCGGATGTCCCAACGTCGGCAAATCATCGCTTCTTAATAAAATGCTCGGTCAGAAGGTGGCAATCGTCACCCAGAAGCCGCAGACAACAAGAACAAAAATTATGGGCGTGCTTACCCTCGGCGAAACCCAGCTTGTTTTCACCGACACTCCCGGTTATCACCGTCCCAAAACCAAGCTCGGCGAAAAAATGATAAAAGCTGTCGGTGACGGCATCGCAGGTGTTGATGCCTGCCTTTTCGTAACCGAGCCTGAGGGCGAAATCCGTGAGGCAGAGCTTGAGCTTCTCAAACGTCTCAAGGCTGAAAAAGCTCCCGTTGTTCTCGCAATCAACAAAATCGATACGGTAAAGCAAAAAGAAAAGATAATGGAAAAGATTCTCGCTTTTTCATCAATCTATGAGTTTGAAGCCGTTATCCCCGTAAGTGCTCTTAAGGAAGAAAATATCGACACGCTCATCGACGAGCTCAAAAAGCTCTCCTATGAATCGGTGCACTTCTTCCCCGACGATACTCTCACCGACCAGCCCGAAAGAGTTCTTGCAGGCGAAATCATCAGAGAGAAAATGCTTCTCCTGCTTGATAAAGAGGTCCCCCACGGTGTTGCCGTCAGCATTGAAAAAATGCGTGAACGCACTTCGGGTGACATTATGGATGTTGAGGCAGTCATCTATTGCGAAAGAGAATCCCACAAGGGCATCATCATCGGCAAAAAGGGTGATATGCTCAAGAAGATTTCCACAAGAGCAAGAACGGATATGGAAAACTTCTTCCAGTGCAAAATCAACCTTCAGTGCTGGGTCAAGGTTAAGGAAGGCTGGCGAAACAGAGAAGGTCTTATCCACAATTTCGGCCTCGATTAAATTCCGTTTTCTTCCGATTATATACCGCCTGTAACGGGGCAACTTATAATCGGGAGGCTTGATAAAAATGGATGCATCGCAGGCTTGGCACAAATTTTCAAAATCAGGCACGGTTGAGGATTATCTTGAATTCCGCAACGCCGTTGCCGCAGTCCCTTCGGAGGCTGAAAAGAATGAGAATGAATACAGACGCTCTGGTTTTAAGAGTGACGGACACGGGCGAAAGTGACCGCCTTGTCACGCTCCTGACCGCCGAATACGGCGTAATCAGGGCATTTGCAAACAGAGCAAAAAAAATAAACAGCAAAATGCACGGCGCAACCCAGACTCTCTGCTACGGTGATTTTTCCGTTTATCGGAGCAGAGACAGCTACATAATCGACGACGCAACCGCAAAAGAGGTTTTTTTCGGACTCCGTGAAGATATACGGAGTCTTTCGCTCGCACAGTATTTCTGCGTGCTTGCCGCAGAGCTCATCCCCGAGATGGAGCCTGCAAGAGAAAGCCTGCGGGTGATTCTCAATTCGCTCCATCTGCTTGAAACAAAGCGGAGAAGCTGCGATTTTCTCAAGGCGGTTACAGAGCTTAAGCTGCTCTCGCTTTCGGGCTTTATGCCCGAGCTCACCTGCTGCTCCCGCTGCGGAGAAGAGCCGACGGGTGAAATTTATTTCAATATTTCCGAAGGCTGCATCTTCTGCAAAAAGTGTACGGCAGGCGGCGAAAAAATCAACGCAACAGTACTGACGGCAATGCGTCACGTTTGCTCAAGTCCTATTGAAAGAATCTATTCGTTTTCACTTCCCGAAAACGATGAAAAGCTCCTTATGCGGGTTTGTGAAAGATTTCTGCTCTCCCGTACGGGAAGAACATTCAAGGCTCTTGACTTTTATAAATCGGTAATTATATAATTAATTATAATTTCAAAAAAGAAAGGAAAGATACTATGAACTCCGGATTCCTCCACAAGCTGTTCGGAACAACTCCGGGCAAAGGCGTACAGCCCAAGGAAGCTATCGCCTACAGCATTGCCGGTTTCGGTCAGAACTTCATCTGCACCATTATCGGCTCTTACATCACCGTCTTTATGACTGACGCACTTCTTTTCGGTGCAAGCGGCGTTAAGATCGGCGCTATGGACGGTGCAATCGCCGTTGCAATCCTTATGCTTGCTGCCCGTGTTTTCGATGCTTTCAACGACCCCATTATGGGTTCTGTTGTTGACAAGACAAGAACAAAATGGGGCAAATGCCGCCCCTACCTCAAATGGATGGCGTTCCCCATCGGCATTATGACAATTGCCTGCTTCCTGCCCATTTTCAGTGCGGAAGGCGTTTACAACGGCACCGAAACCGTTCGTACCTTTGTCATCATTGCAGTTGTTTACGTTATCTGGAGCGTTGTTTACACAATTGCCGACGTTCCTTATTGGGGTCTCTCAACCTGCCTTACGAACAACACGGAAACCAGAGGCAACATCCTCACCGTTGCCCGTATGTTCTGCACAGTCGGCGCAGGTATCGTTACCGTTTTTGTTCCTATGATTACAGGTGCACTCACCGAAAAGTTCAAGTATGCAGAGGCTGACCTTACTCAGATTATGCTTGACAAAGCTGAAGCAATCGGTATGATGGTCAAGAATCAGGGCATCACTGCAGAAGAAGCTGCAAGAACCTTTATCGGAACAGTTAAGGTCGGCTCCGAAATCGCAAACGCCGACACTCTCAAGTGGATTTATTTCATCTGCGCTGTCGTTCTTGTTGTTGCCGCTATTCCCATGTTCTTCTACGGCTTCAAAAACACTCAGGAGCGTTTCACATCCGATGAAACTCCCCCCTCATTCGGTCACAACCTCAAGCTCCTCTTCAAAAACAAAGAGCTTCTTCTCATCGTTCTTTCCGGCGTTCTCGGCGGTGCAAGAATGGTTTATTCCTACACCGGCGGTCTTTACTTCGCAAAGTATATCCTTCAGAATGAAGGTCTCTACGGCGTTATTACCCTTCTCGTCGTTCCCGGCGGCCTTGTTGCATCCGTTCTCGTTCCCTGGATGTCCAAGAAATTCACAAAGAAATGGTCCTACATCGTCGTTCACCTTTTCGGCGGTATCGTTATGACTGCTATGTATTTCGTAGGCTACGATAAGCCCTGGAAGCTCATCGTATGCGCCATCGGACTTGTTCTCCTCGGTATTCCTCAGGGCGTCAACAACATCATTACATACGCTATGATCGGCGACACCGTTGACTATCTCGAATGGAAAACAGGCGAAAGAGGCGAAGGCATCTGCTTTGCTATGCAGACCCTCATCAATAAAATCGGTATGGCTGTCGGCGCATTCATCGGCGTTCTCTCTGTAAGCATTGCAGGCATCGACACCAGAACCTATGAGGTTACAAACGGCAACGCACTCTGGAGCGTTCTTATCATTTCGGGTGCGGTAAGTATGTTTGCTTGCGCAGTTCCCATGTTCTTCTACACAATCACAGAGAAGAGACAGGCTGAAATGGTTACTGAAATCGAAGCAAGAAAAGCAAAGAAATAATTTTCCGATATCAGGCTGTCCCGTCATTCACGGCGGGACAGTTATTTTTTTGCCAGCAAAAAGAGCATCAGCAAATCCGCAGCAAGCAAAGCGGTGACTCTCCACAAAACCGCCGAATCCATAAAACTCCCCTTCCGTCAGTTTGATGTTATTTTTCCGAGACCGAAATATAACACTTTACAGTGTTTTTCGTGCATTTTTTGCTTTTTTAATATATTTTGTTCACTATTCACAAAATTATTTTCTAATATCGGATAAAAAGTTGTTGACAAAATTCAAAATTTAGCTTATTATATTTCGTAAGAGGATTTTGAGAGGTCTTATAATGGCTGAATCTGCAAAGTTCAATTTAACCGATGAGCAGCTTGCACTTATGGCGGCTGACGGCGACGACGAGTCTATGGCACTTCTGATTGCCAAAATCACTCCCATCGCAAAAGCCAAAGCAGGCAGGTATGACGGTCCCCGCCTTTCCGCTGACGATCTCGTTCAGGAAGGTATGCTCGGTTTTCTTGATGCAGTCAAAAGCTTCCGCCCCGAAAAGGGTGTCCCTTTCAAAACATATGCCGAAACCTGCATTAATAACCGCATCATTTCGGCTGTCAGAGCCAGTCTCAACAATAAGAATGCGGCGCTCACAAATGCCGTTTCAATTGATGACGAATCGTCGGATATTTTATCGCGAAGCAGTGACCCTGCTGTCATCTTTGCGGACAAGCACGGCTCCGAGCTCCTCAAAAAAATTATCAGCGACGACCTTTCCGATTTTGAAAGACAGGTTATTGAGCTTCGGCTTCTCGATCAGAGCTATGCGCAAATTGCCGCTTCGCTCAATTGCAGCGAAAAAGCGGTTGATAATGCGCTTCAGAGAATCCGTAAAAAAATCCGTTCCAGGTTATGATTCCTTCTTCGGAAGGTTCAGATATGCCCCCGTAGCTTAAAGAAGAGCGTTGTTCAACAAAGATGGCGGTGCGATTCCGTCCAGGGCGAAAAAATTTTTCAAGCGAGGTTAAAATCATGTACGAAGACAAAACTCTCATCTGTAAGGAATGCGGCAACGAATTCGTTTTCACAGCCGGCGAACAGGAATTCTATGCTGAAAAAGGCTTTGTAAACGAGCCCCAGCGTTGCAAGGCTTGCAGAGATGCACGTAAGAATGCAACTCGTGGCGAGCGTGAGTGGTTTGAAGCTACCTGCGATTCCTGCGGTGGAGTTGCAAAGGTTCCCTTTAAGCCGCGTGAGGACAGACCTGTTTTCTGCAGCGAATGTTTCGCAAAGAAGCAGGAAGAAGCATAATCCCGATTTAAATTTATGCTGATCCGAAGGACAACCCACGGGTTGTCCTTTTTGTCATTCATATGCTGAATGAATAATCCGTTTAACTAAAAAACCGATGCTTCCTCTCAAGGCTGCATCGGTTTTGTTTCTTTATTCGGTCGTGGTCTCTTCCGTATATTCCTCCGTGCTTATCTCGGGAGACGTTGTTGTTTCTTCGTACGGATAAAACGGATACGGGTACGTGGGATATCTGTAAAACGGGTCGGTGTTATCAGGTCTGAAAAGCTCACTGATATCAATACCGATATCATATGTCGGAAGCTCAATGTCGGGAATAAGCGAAAAAATATTGGTGGTCGTTTCCTCTTCTCCCTGAGAATCGTCGTATACGTCCTTTGTGCCCAAAGCAAGGTCAATTGCCGAAATGTGCGTATTCTCATCAACAGAGATGTTTGTCTGACCGTAAAGCGAAAGCTGAAGCTCCCTTGCAGCCTTCACGTAGTCAACAACCCAGACGTCAAGATTGCCCGTATAGGTCGTATATTCCGTAAAGCCCATTCGGGTCTCCTCGGAGGGAGCAACCTGACTGACGATTTCAAACTTAAGCCATCCCTCTGTTGCCGCTTTGGCAGCAAGCGAAAAGATTTCGCTTCTGTTATAGTTCGTTGTAACAAACGGCAGGAAAGTGTCAACCGCCTTGTTGAGCTCTGCAAGAGAAGAACCCTTGATGCTTGTAAGCACTGCTGTAATCAGCCTTCTCTGACGCTCTGTGCGTTCAGGCTCACCGTCGAGCTTTCTGATTCTCGCAAAAACAAGAGCGTGCTCACCGTCAAGCCTGACGCTCGGACCGCTTTCAAAACCCTTCATCTTCGTTGTTCTGTTCATAAAGTTGGCTTCGGCTTCGGTAACCATAACGTTAACGCCGCCAAGAGTATCAACCGCCTCGATGAACGAACGGTAATTGATGGTCACGAAATGATCGATTTTAATTTTATAGTTATCTGACAAAACCTCCATCAGCTTTGCCGCACCGCCCCAGGAATAGGCGTGATTCGTTTTATCGTATCTGTCCTGCCCTGCGATATTCATATAGGTATAGGAATCGCGCAGGAACGAGGTCAGGACAATCTGACGGGTCTTTTTGTTGACGGTTACAAGAATTGCACTGTCCGAACGGTGCGAATTATCCTCGTCATCCTCGCCGATGAGCAAAACGTTGATTACGTTTTTGCTGTAAAGCTTGTCTCCGCCGTTAGTTGCCCAGCTTTTTACAAACTCCTTAACCGACTCGGCATTCTCAATATCGCTTATCTGATTGAAATTGAGATTCTCCGCCTCATAGAAAAAGGTTGCGTTCGGGTCACCGTTCTGACCGTCACTGTAATTAAGTTTATTGAATTTTGAACGGATAAAAAATGCCGCAACACCCGAAACCACAAGCACAAGACCAAGCAAACCGCAAACAACGGCAATCATTATTTCCTTCTTCGTCTTGTTTTTTTTGATGGCAATTCTTTCTATCGGGTTGTCTGTGCTGTAAACATCCTCGAATCCGTCCGATTTATTTGACTTTTTGCCCAAGGATATCACCTGAAAAGTAAAATTAATGCATCATACATTAAAGAATATTATAACCGTAATTTATTCAAAATTTGACTTATTTTGAAAATTTTATATTAATTTTCTGTAAACTCTGTTATCCCACGGAATATTGCTTGAGATACGCCGTGCTTACCCAGCCCGTATGGCCGTTATAGGAAACCTTTGCCCAGCCTTCAACGGATTCAGTAACGTTGAGCACGGTCTGATTCGGGATTTCGATAAGAATATCGCCCGATTTCGATGCTTCACTTCGAAGGTTGAGTCCGCCGCCGTTCTTTGTGGTGACGGCATATTCACCCGCAGGAATCGGCTCAAGTATTTCGATTGCAGGCGTAACAACGCAGTTATAATAAACCTCTCCTGCGTTGAGCTCCTGACAGTAAGCCTCATACATTTCGCTGACGGTAACCAGCTTATAACCTGCGTTAATCAGCTTGGGAATAAGAATTTCACTCATATCGGCGGTGAAATCATAGATATCGTGCATCAGAATGATGTCGCCGTCCTTGACGTTGCTCATAACGTGATCGATGATATCATCCATCTCTTTCTGGCGCTGTGCTTCGCTTCTGTTTTTTCCGGAAACGTCCTTGTGACGCCAGTCATTTGTGTCGATTGACCACTGAATGAGGGGCATATCGATTTTATCCTCAACGCCCTTGAAGTTTCCGCCGGGTGCACGCAGAAGCTTCACTTCCACGCCAAACTGCTCTTTAACCATATCGTTAACCTGATCAATCTGGCTGTTGCGCTCCGATGCGCTGATTTTGTTGAGATATTTGTGGCTGTAGGTATGATTTGCAATTTCGCAGCCCATACCGATTGCTCTTTTTATCGTATCTGTACCGCTGTCAATTCTGTTGCCGACGATAAAAAAGGTGGCAACGGAATTATTCTTTTCCAAAGCGGTTAATATTCTGTTTGTGGTGGACGGATTAGGTCCGTCATCATAGGTAAGTGCAACAAGCTTTTCTGTTGAAGGCTTTTTTGTTTCAGGCTGAGTGGTGCCCTTTTCCTCCTCTGCATTCTCACCGCCGACATCAATAACTTCGCCCTGACTGTTTGTCGATTGCTCTTCATCATCCTTGTTTTTATCAACTGAACAAGCACTGAAAACGAGAAGAAGGCAAAGAAGAAGCGATACAACGCTGATTAAAAGCTTTCTCTTTTGCATCTTGAATCCCCCTTGAATATAATAACCTTTTATCCTCAATTTATAAATACGAGTTTTGATGAAAAAAGCGGAGCATCCGCAAGGATACTCCGCATAACTATTCAATTAAATTCTTGCGCTAATTTAATTAAACAAGTTTAAGCAAAGCTGTAAAGCTTAAATTAGTTCTTCTTTGTGCAAACGAAAGCAGCTGCAGCAGCTACTGAAACAGCAGCGAAAACAGCGATGCCAACGGGAGCTGAACCTGTTTCGGGAGTCTCAACGGGCTCTGTAACGAAGATGTCAGGTGTGTACCAGCTGAGAATCTTCTCCTTGAGAGCGTTGATGAGATCCTTCATGCCGGGGATTTCAATACCGGTGAAGAGACCTTCAAGCTCTGCAACGAGACCGTCAACCTTACCTGAAGTTGTGCCCTTTACAAGACCATCGAGGAATTCAACGATCTTGATAACAACAGTTTCAACATCTGCCCACTGTGTCATGCCAGCCTTAGCAAGCTCAACGATAGCGTTAAGAACATCCTTAACAGTGAGGTCAATGTAATCCTTCTCTGTTGCAGCTTCTGTGGGGCATTCGTGATCAGCGAGCTTCTCGTCAGCAGCGAGAACTGAACCACACTTGCCGCACTTTGCGTTCTCAGGAGCAGCTTCGTTGATGATTGTGTCACCTTCGTTGTTGTTGATAACAACATTAGTAGCAGCTTCTGTAGCAGCTTCTGTTGTAGCTTCAGCTGTTGTGTCTGTTTCAGCGAAAGCCATAGCGCCGCATGAGAGAGCCATTACAAGAGCAAGAACAATTGCAAGTACCTTTTTCATTTCGAACCATTCCTTTCATTTTTTATTGCAAGAGCAACAATTGTTATCTTATATTACCACACATTCGCCTGTATGTCAATAACTTTTCATCTAAAAGTGAACGGTCATTGTCCGCTAAATGTATAAATTATTAACATATCCGGCGATGCGGGAACAATAAGCTATGTGTTTATCGGCTTATTTGAAGCAGTCGTGATATACGGTTGCCCAAAGGAACCATACGTCTGCACCGCTCTGATAGTAGGAGTCATCAACAAGCTGATTGGAGGCTGTGCCCGAAGCTCTGACGAAGCCTGACTTTCTGAGCTCCTCAACAAAGAGGTTAGCCATCTGAGTATCCTTGAAGGTGATTCTGCCCTTCATCTTGAGCTCTGTTCTGGGCCATGTATACTTTGTGAGCTGACCCTTAACGAAACCTGTGGGCCACCAATATTTTGCATAAGGTCTTGAGAATACCTTCTTATAGTGACCGTTATTGCCTTCTGCCCAGTAGCAGTCCATTGACATATAGAGCCAATCTTCCTTATCTGCGCAGTTATAGTGGTTAATATCGTTAACGTTACCTGTGTTTACGCCTTCATCCTGAGTGTAAAGACCGATTTCTGCACCAACGAGAAGCCAGCCGTACTGACCCTTCCAGAGCTGAATCATCCAGTCCTTATCATCATAATTGAAGCGGATACGAACCTGGTCGATGAACATAGCGGTCATGGGAGCCATGTTATCGTAAACCTCGTTATAGCCTGCATTCATCTGCCAGCAATCCTTATCGTCGGTATAATAATAGCCGTCACCGTCGTTGCTGTATCTGTAGCCTAAAACCTGAACGCCGTTTTCATCAATGAGATCCTTAACGTTAAGGCCGGACTCGGTATCCTTATAATTGGGGTTGGCATTACTCTGCTGACCGCCCTGATTGTTGTTGGAGGGTGCCTTGGTGGGGGCGGGCTTATTGGAAGTGGGCTTGTTGTTGGGGTTAACCGCACCCTGTGTTGCGTTGAGAATAGTCTCGGCAACTGAAGGAAGTGAAGTATCAACAGAGGGTACTTCAAAGTTATATGTAGGTGCTTCTGCTGTAGGACGTTCGTAATTGGTGGTGGGCTGAGTCACTTCTTCCTTATTCATAAAACCGGGAAGAATGAGTGCAGCGGCTGTTGCGGCAACAATAACGATTATTGCGCTGACAGCGATAATGATAATCTTCTGGGTTGATTTGTTCATCGCCAATACCTCTTTCTTTTAGATTTTGTCCGTCTCATAGTTTATCTGACATCCTGCCAGATGAAAATTACATCGTTGCCGTGGATTTTAAATGTATCTTTAACAGTAGGATCGAATGACGAAACGCTTTCAAATCCTTCCTGTGCAAGTGCCTGAGCAAAAGCCTGAGCCATACCTTCCTCATTGAAGGTGATTCTGCAAAGAACTCTTAAAGGATCGGAATCCTTCTTGTTTTCGAGCTGACCGAAAACAAAGCCTGTGGGCCACCAGTGGAGAGCGTAGGCTCTTGTGAGCTGGGGAATATAGTTGCCGTTGCCTTCTTCATCCCAGAGAACGGTCATTTCCATATTGAGCCATTCTTCACGGGGTGCGCAGTTATAGTGACCGATTGTGCTGACGGTGCCCTTGGGTCTTGTGTAAAGACCGACCTCACCGCCGACGGTTCCCATTTCACCCGAAATATACTGACCCTTCCAAATCTGGATCATATATTCCTTTTCACCGTAATCAAACTTCATTCTTGCCGTATCGATACTGAAATCGATAAGCTGTGCGCCCCAGTCATAAAGGCGGTTGTAGCCGAAGTTTGCCTGAACGCAGGCAGGGTCTGTATCGTCATTGTATATGTACTCTTTTGTGCCGTAAACCTTGTAGCCCATACTGTTGAGACCCGAGAACGACATATCCTTGGGGAGCTTTCCGTTTGAACTCGGAGGAGGTGGCGGTGTAACCGCAGAGCCGTGAGACATATTGTCCTCATCAAGCACGGGAATCGTTACGCCCTCTTCCTTATCAACAACAACGGGAGGCTCTGTGGGAGCTTCAACAGGCTGGGTTGTCTGAATCTCGGTTGTTGTGGGAGGTGCTGTGGTTATCATATCGGTTATTGCTTCTTTGGTGGTTTCGACAACTTGTTCAAGGGTTGTGCTCTCCTCAACCTTGAGAAGACCGCCCGAACCGTTTGCCGCCCTGAGGACAAGCGCACACGCAACGGCTACAAGAGCAACCGCAAGAACGCTGACCGCAATAACAATTGCATTTGTGTTCTTTTTCATCTTTTTACTCCTTCACTGTCTTTTTCCCTTTTCCGCCGAAACCGACGGATTCCCCTTATTATTCGCATTTTTTCAGCGAAACACTCATCTGAATTTATGTATTTGTCAAACCTTGCAGGTGCAAGGTTTGACCTGGTGGAGATGGCGGTAATCGAAACCGCGTCCGAAAAACCTCTGCAGGGACTTTCTACGAGTGTATCCCGTCTTTTAACATTCCCTTGCGCAAGCGCCGAAGGGCAGGCTCATGCGTTTGGTAGACAGATTATGCATGACGGGCTATCCGCCGTTACCCGTTCACGTTCACTGCTGATCGACGCCTCTTATGCGGCCGCAGTCCTCCGCACAGAGACGGCTGCTTAGTTAAGCAGCAAGAGCAACTTTATTGTTGTCGTTTAATTTTGAAAATTGCGGATTTTATAGCGGTCCCGCACCGCTACTCGCTTATCCGGGCTCGGGTCCCCCGTCGAAATCCTTTCATCCCCGAATATTATCTGCGCAAATTGCGTTCGATTGTTCTTTGAGCATCTTTTTTGGCAGCAACTTCACGTTTATCATAGAGCTTTTTACCTTTGCAAAGACCGATTTCAACCTTTGCCCTGCCCTTTCTGAAATAAACGCTCAATGGCACTATTGCAAGACCTTCCTGCTTGACCTGGGCATAAAATCTTCTGATTTCACGCTTGTGAAGAAGCAGTCGTTTAGGTCTGAGAGGGTCACGGTTGAAAATGTTTCCCTGCTCATAAGGACTGATGTGCATTCCGTTGACGAACATTTCGCCGTCCTTGACGAAGCACCACGAATCCTTGAGATTGACCTTGCCCTGACGGATCGACTTGACTTCCGTTCCGAAAAGCTCAAGACCTGCCTCAAGCTTTTCAAGGACAAAATAATCGTGATATGCTTTTTTGTTCTGGGCAACAATTTTGATGCCGCTGTCTTTATCCATAAGTGTAAACCTCGTGTATGCACACCGCCACACTCGGAGGCGATTATAACATACATTAAATCAGTGTGTCAATATTCAATAAATGTTGCACGAAAAAGCAAAAAATTTATTTTTGTGCAAAACTGACAACCGAAGCCCTCAAACAGAGCCGTTATCAGCGGCTTACCGCTTTATATTCCGTCAGCGGCTGCCGTAAGTTCTCTTTTTTGCATAAAAATCTTTTTTCTGCTTCTTTTCCGCAGCCTCTTTCTTTGCTGCGGCGGCTCTTTTTGCCTTAACCCTTGAGAGGGGCTTGCCCTTTTTTGCAGGTTTTTTCTTGGTTTCCTTGCCGAGGTCGGGGTTTTCCTTGTAGAAAACAATACTTCCGCCGACAACCTGAATAACCTCGCTGCCCGTTGCCTCTGCAAGCTTATCCGCAAACTCACGGGGAGTTTCGGGTGCACTTTCAAGAAGTACCTTGATTTTTATAAGCTCTCTTTTACGGAGTGCATCCGCAACCTGCTCGATAAGAGCATCGGACATACCGCCCTTACCAATCTGGAAAAGAGGCTCAAGAGAGTTTGCCTGCGCTCTGAACGCAGCTCTTTCTTTACCTGTCATTCTTTTATTTCTCCAATCATCTTTGCGATTTCACGCACAGCCTTTCCTCTGTGGCTGATAGCATCTTTTTCATCCGCCGTAAGCTGTGCCATTGTTTTCTCACCGTTATATTCAACAGGCCAGAACATCGGGTCATAGCCGAAGCCGCCGTTGCCGATAAGCTCGTGACCGATATATCCTCTGCATTCACCTCTTGCGGTGAGTTTTCTGCCGTCGGGATAAACGCAGCACACAACGCTTACGTAAGCCGCACCTCTTTCCGAATCGGGCACACCTTCAAGAGCTTTGAAAAGCTTTGCGTTATTGGCATCGTCATCGCAGGGCTCGCCTGCATATCTTGCCGAATAAACTCCGGGTGCACCGCCGAGATAATCAACTGCAATTCCCGAATCGTCTGCAAGGCAGGGCATACCGCTCTCTCTGCAGCCGCTTTCAGCTTTGAGAAAAGCGTTTTCCTCAAAGGTTGTTCCCGTCTCCTCAACGTCCGAAAGCTCGATTCCTGCTTCCTCCGCAAGAAGAACGCGGATTCCGAGAGGTGAGAGAATGCGCTGAAGCTCATCTCTCTTTTTCATATTGTGGGTTGCGATAATATAATCCATACCTTTATTATTCTCCGTCTTTTTCTTCTTCAAACAAACCTTCCGCAAACGCCTCGGCATCGAAGGGTCTGAGGTCATCAATACCCTCGCCTACGCCGATAAACTTAACGGGCACCTTGAGGTCATTCTTGATTGAAAGAACAACTCCGCCCTTTGCAGTGCCGTCAAGCTTTGTGAGGATGATGCCCGTGATTTCGGCAACCTCCTTGAATTCCTTTGCCTGATTAACGGCATTCTGACCCGTTGTTGCATCAAGAACAAGCAGAATTTCTCGGTCGGCATAAGGAAGCTGACGGTCGATAACTCTGTAAATCTTTGCAAGCTCCTCCATAAGATTTTTCTTATTGTGAAGTCTGCCTGCGGTATCGCAGATAATGATATCGGCGTTTCTCGCCTTACCTGCGCTGATGGTATCGAAAACAACGGCGGCAGGGTCAGCACCTTCCTTGTGCTTTACGATATCAACGCCTGCGCGGTCAGCCCAGATTTCAAGCTGGTCGATTGCAGCCGCACGGAAGGTATCGGCAGCACCGAGAATAACCCTTTTGCCCTCATCCTTGAACATCGCCGCCATTTTGCCGATGGAGGTGGTTTTACCTACACCGTTGACACCGATAACAAGAATAACCGAGGGGATTGTTATCATATCGATATCGTTGTCGCCCTTGAGGAGGTCGGCAACGATATTCCTGATTTCCTTTTTAACGTCTTTTACCTTGTGGAGATTCTTCTTGAAAACCGAATCCTTGAGTCTTTCAACGATTTCGGTTGCGGTATTCACGCCGACGTCAGCCATAACGAGAATTTCTTCAAGATCCTCGTAAAACTCATCGTCTACTTCGTTTTTGCCGTAAAGCGCCGCATTGATTGCGCCCGCCATACTGTCTCTGGTCTTTTTGAGACCCTGATTGATTTTTTTAAAGAAACCCATTGTGTACCTCTATATATAAAATGTATTGTTGCGGCGAAGAATTACTGATCCTTTGCGTTTTTGATTATGTTGTCAATCATCTTTCTGAGTGAAGGATCCTTCTGCACCTCCTGAGCAATAAGCTCGGCTGAATAGAGAATCGTCGTTCTGTCTCTGTTGCCGAAGAATTCGCTTATCTGCTTCTGGGTAAGGTCTGTTGTTGTTCTTACGATATAAATTGCAATCTGCCTTGCCTTTGCAGTTTTGGCATCCTTTTTCTTTGAGATGATATCGCTCTGCGGAATACCGTGAGTTCTTGCGGTCTCGCTGATAATCTTGTTGACAATAACCTCGATGGGTCTGCTGTCGTTCATAATATCCTTGATAGCGTTCTGAGCCATCGCAACGTTGATTGCGGCGCCCTCAATGTTAACAAGTGCGTTGATTTTCTTTACTGCGCCCTCAAGCTGACGGATGTTAGCCCTGATTTTCTCCGCAATAAACTGAACAACGTCATCGGGAAGCTCAAGACCGAGCGTGTGCGCCTTGCGCTGGATGATAGCCATTCTTGTTTCAATATCCGGCGGCTGAATATCCGCAATAAGTCCCCACTCGAATCTGTTTTTCAGACGGTCGTCAAGAACCTCGATATCCTTGGGCGAGCTGTCCGACGTGAGAACAATCTGCTTGCCTGCCTGGGTCAGTGCGTTGAACGTATGGAAAAATTCTTCCTGCGTTGAGGACTTACCTGCGATGAACTGAATATCGTCAACGAGAAGAACGTCACAATTTCTGTATTTCTCGTGAATCTCATTCATCCTGCCCTTGTTGATGCCGCCGACGATGAGATTGACAAACTCCTCGCCTCTGGTGAAGATAATGTCGGCATCGGGATTTTTTGCAAGAATCGCCGAGCTGATAGCCCTGAGAAGATGGGTCTTGCCCAGACCCGAATTACCGTAGATGAACAGGGGGTTATATGCTACGCCGGGTGCGGCGGCAACCGCCTGAGCCGCAGCATGGGCAAATCTGTTTGAAGGGCCTACAACGAAGGTTTCAAACGTATTCTGCTCAATGCTGATGACCGAGCCTGATTTTTCTTCGCCTGATTTCTCTGCTTTTGCGGCAGCCTCCTCGGGGTCGATAAGAACAACTTCGATTTCAAAGCCCATAACAGCCTTGAAAGCATCCTTAAGCTCCTGATAAAACTGCTGCTCAATAATCTTTTTCATAAAATTGCTTGCCGCAATTTCAACCTTTGTGCCGTCGAAGCTGAGAACGTTAAGAGGCTTGAACCATATATCGTATATAACCTCTCCGACACTTTTTTTCAGGTGTTCGCACACCAATTGCCACATATCCTTAACGGATTCCATCAATTAACAACCTTCCTCTTTTTATTGACTGTAATCTTATAAACAAATCTGTCATGCCAATGCAGAAAGCAACGAGCAACCTCTTTTAATCGATACTTCCGCATTTTATTGATAATGATACATAATGGAGTATAGCACAAAGTACGTTTTTTTTCAACCCAAAAAAGATACAAAAAAATAATAAAACGGTCTGATTTGCACAGCTTATTTCACACGAAATAAAAAAGTTGTTGACATTTTGACACAAGCTGTTATATAATGTGTATTCCGAGGGGTATTTTCCCCTTATTTAGTTATGCCCTCTAATCGGTAAACCGCACCTGCGGTCACCGGTTAATCAATTCAAAAGTGAAACGGAGGTTAGAAAAATGAAAAGAACTTACCAGCCCAAAAAGCGTCATCGCAAGATGGAGCACGGCTTCCGCAAGAGAATGGCTGACAGAAACGGCCGCAAGGTTCTTGCCCGCCGCAGAGCAAAGGGCAGAAAGCAGCTCTCTTATTAATTTCTGAGAGGGATGTTCAGTAATGTCCTACCCGGTAACCTTAAAACAGAATACCGAGTTTAACCGTGCTTACGGCAGGGGAAAGGTCAAAGCGTCCCCCGCCCTGGTGACCTATGCTGTAAAGAACAGAGGTCTCGGCTGCCGAATCGGCATTACAGCCGCCAAAAAGCTCGGCAGCGCAGTCGAGAGAAACAGATGCCGCCGTACTATCAGGGCGGCATTCTCCTCGGTTTCACCTGAATGCAGCGGTAACTGGGATATCGTGTTTGTTGCAAGGTTCAAAACAAAAAAGGTTAAAAGCACCGACCTCACCTCCGTTATGCACTCGCATTTAACGGAACTCGGAATAATCAGGAATGCATCGACGGGAGCTGATTCCTTATGAAAAAACTACTTCTACTACTTATCCGCTTTTACCGCAGGTGTATATCACCTCTGTTCCCGCCGGCGTGCAGGTATTATCCGACCTGCTCGCAATATGCTATCGAAGCAATTGAAGTTCACGGAGCTTTCAAAGGGTTTTTCCTCGCTGTTTGGAGGATTTTAAGATGCAACCCCTTCTCACCGGGCGGCGTTGATTTGGTGCCGCCCAAGAAACACTCACATTCGGAGGATAAAAAATAATGTATCAAGTGCTCGGCATACCTTTCGGATATCTGCTTGACCTCATCTATCAGACGATAGGTGTAGGCAGTTATGCTGTTTCCATCATTCTTCTTACCCTTTTCACAAGACTTCTGACGATTCCTTCAACAATCAGCCAGCAGAAGGGTATGGCAAAAACACAGCGTATGCAGTCGAAAATCCGTAAAATTCAGACCAAATACGCCGGTGACCAGAAAAAAATTCAGGAAGAAACCGCAGCCCTTTATCAAAGAGAGGGTTATAATCCTATGGGTACAGGCTGCGCCCCGATGATAATTCAGTTCGTTATTCTTTTCGGACTTATCGGTGCGATTTATTATCCGTTGAGCAACTTCCTCCACATCCCGAAGGCAGAGGTTACCGCTCTTACCGAAGCGGTTATGAAGCTTCCTGCTGTTGCAGGTGCAAAAAACACAGGAATTCAGGTTGAGCTTCTTGTTATGGAACATATCAAAGAGCTTGCTCACCTCGTTGACAGCGGCAAAATCACTCAGCAGACCTTCAATGCGATTCAGAATACAAATTTTGAAATTTTCGGCATTTCGATGGGTGTTAAGCCCACAGACGACGGCGTTACCAAATGGGTATGGCTCGTCCCCATCCTCTCCTTCCTCACTTCAATGCTTTCAGGCGTTTACTCAATGATTAAGCAGAAGCAGCAGAACCCCGGCGCATCAAACGGATTCGCAATGGGTTGTATGATGTTCGGTATGCCCCTTATGTCACTTTATTTCGTTATTAACTATCCCATCGGCATTGGTGTTTACTGGATTGCTTCCAGTCTTTTCGGATTCATCACAACCGTTATTATCGGTTATTTCTACAGCCCCAAAAAGACTCTTGCCAAGCTTATGATTGACGAAACAATCGAACGCCGCTCCAAAGAAGAAAACCAGAAGCTGATTGCAGCTAAAAAATAAGACTGTTTTGGTGGTGAAATTTTGATTAAAGAAGCTATAGGCACAGGCGCATCTCTTGACGAAGCAAAAGAGGCTGCTCTCAGAGCTCTTGAAGCTCCCGAAGACGCAGATGTTAAATATGAAGTTCTCGAAAGAGAAAAAGCAAAGCTTTTCGGCCTTTTCGGCGGCTCCCTCGCCAAGGTTAAGGCATTCTACGAATATGAAGAAGATCCCTTCGCAAAAGCAAAGGCTTACGTGCTCACAATCCTCTCAAATCTCGGCGTAAACGATGCGGAAATCTCCGTTGATGCTGACGATGAGGACGTTCGCATTTCAATCAACTGCGGTGACGATTACGGCTCGGTTATCGGCAGAAGAGGCGAAACCCTCGATGCTATTCAGTATCTCACACGCCTTGTTATCAACAGAGGCTCGGAAGAATACAAGAGAGTTTCAATCAACGTCGGCAACTACCGTGAAAAAAGAGAAAATACTCTCCGTTCACTCGCACGCAAGAATGCCGCAAAGGTAAGAAAATACGGCAGAAACGTCGTTCTTGAGCCGATGAATCCCTATGAACGCCGCATCATCCACACAACTGTTCAGGATATCGAAGGCGTTACCTCCCACTCCGTCGGCAGTGACAGCGACCGCAAGGTTGTTATCACCCTCGAAGAAGGCGTAAAGCCCACTCACGGCGGCGGTTATAACAAGGGCGGACGCGGCGGTTACAATAAGGGCGGCAACAGAGGCGGTTACAGAGGCGGAAAATCCTCATATAATAAGAGCGAATCCTCCGCACCCTCAAGACCTCCCCGTTCAGATTCCGCAGGCGCATCGCTTTACGGCAAAATCGATCTCAATAAATAATCGGTGAACTCCTCGCTTTTCAGCGGGGAGTTTTTCTTGCAATTGCAGATAAATATTTTGTAAATTTTTGCCATTCTTAAAGCTATTTTGTTGACAAACCGTTTTTTTTGTGATATAGTTTCACCAATTATCAAGGGGGTATTTATATGTATACAGGGTTTGTGAGAGAAATAGACAGTGTGGGCAGAATCGTTATCCCGAAACAGCTCAGAAAAGAGCTCGGAATGCTTGAGCAGGGCTGCAAGGTTGAAATGTTTTCCGACGGAAAGCAGATTATCCTCAAAAAAGCCGAATGCGATTGCATTTTCTGTAAGGCAGAAGCCGACCTCATTGAGATTGAAGGAAAATTCATCTGCAAATCGTGCGTTGAAAAAATCAAGACAGCCGAATAAAATCAACCGTCACCTGACAGAGCACACTGTCAGGTGATTTTTTTATGCTTGCCTGAATAAGATTTTATATAAATCAGAGAATCAGGGAGTGTAAGATATGGATTGGCATTCAATTTCCGCCGCTGAAACGGCTGAAAAATTAAAAACGAATCCCGAAAAGGGACTTTCGGAAAGCGAAGCAAAGAAAAGACTTGAAAATTACGGCAGCAACGTCCTGCAAGGCCGCAACAAACCCTCCGTCATCAAACGTTTTTTTGCGCAATTCAAGGATTTCTGCGTTATCATTCTTTTTATTGCATGCGTCATTTCGTTTGCAACGGGAATTCTTGAGGGCAATGGCGATTTCGTTGAGCCGATAGTCATTCTGATTATCGTTGTTTTAAACGCGGTCATCGGTGTTATTCAGGAGCAAAAAGCAGAAAAGGCAATTGAAGCACTGCAAAAAATGTCAGCGCCGACCGCCTGCGTGGTGCGTAGCGGAAAAATAAAAAGAATTCCTGCCGCACTTGTAACCGTCGGAGATATCATCCGTCTCGAAAGCGGAGATATGGTTCCTGCCGATTGCAGACTCATAACTGCAAACGGTCTGCGGATTCAGGAAAGCGCACTGACAGGCGAATCCGTACCCTGCACAAAGGATGCCGATGCAATCCTCGCAAAGGACTGTGCCCAGGCAGACAGAAAAAATATGATTTATTCCTCAACCACCGTTATGGCGGGCAACTGCACTGCGATAGTGACCGAAACGGGAATGAACACAAAGGTAGGCAAAATCGCAGACCTGCTTGATGACGAGGACGCTCCGCTCACTCCGCTTCAGCAAAGACTTGCAAAGGTCGGCAAAGCGCTCGGAATCGGTGCGGTTGCAATCTGTGCGGTTGTTTTTGCGCTCGGAATCATAAGAAAAAGCGGAATTCTGCCTTCGTTTATGCTTGCCGTCAGCCTTGCGGTTGCAGCAATTCCCGAAGGTCTGCCTGCCGTTGTTACGGTGGTGCTTTCAATGGGTGTGCAGAGAATGGCGAAAAGCAACGCCATCGTACGTTTTCTGCCTGCGGTTGAAACTCTCGGTGCGGCAACCGTTATCTGCTCGGACAAAACGGGCACTCTGACACAAAACCGTATGACCGTCACGAAGCTTTATTCCCCCTCGGGAGAAGTGAAGCCCGATTCCTCTGCCGCCCAAAAAATTCTTCTCTATGCCTCACTCTGCAGTAACGCAAAGGAAATCAAAAAGAGCAAAACAACGAATTTCATCGGCGACCCGACGGAAACCGCACTCCTTTCCGCCGCATTTTCATCGGGAATAAGACCCGACCCTGCCGTTTTCGTACGCCACTTTGAAACTCCGTTTTCAGGTGAAAGAAAGCGGATGTCCGTTGTCTGCACCGTCGACGGAAGGGATATGCTTCTTGCGAAAGGTGCACCCGACGTCGTACTCCCCCGATGCGTAAAATATCTTTCATCAAGCGGTGAAATTCCGTTGACGGCCAACAAAAAGCAGGATATTCTCAGGCAGAATGAGTTGATGGCAAGGCAGGCGCTGAGAGTTATAGCCGTTGCATACCGTCCTGCCGAAGGCCGAAGTGATTCAAGGGAAGATGACCTTATCTTTGTCGGAATGGCAGGTATGACTGATCCTCCGAGACCCGAGGCAGCAAAGGCGGTTTCGGTCTGCAAGAAAGCAGGCATAACACCCGTTATGATAACGGGCGACCACGTTTCGACCGCCTGCGCAATTGCGGATTCGCTCGGAATCTCCGATGAAAAAACCACCGCTATGACGGGTGCTCAGCTCGACCTGCTCAGCGATGAGGAGCTTCGGAAGGCGGTCGGCAACTGTCGGGTTTTCGCAAGAGTCACTCCCGAGCATAAGGTGAGGATTGTCAAGGCTTTCCGTGCAAGAGGCGAAACCGTTGCAATGACGGGTGACGGTGTCAACGATGCTCCTGCCCTGAAAGCGGCGGATATCGGATGTGCAATGGGCAAAAGCGGCACCGACGTTGCGAAAAACGCCGCCGATATGATTCTGACGGATGATAATTTTGCAACCATCGTCAAGGCGGTCGAGCAAGGCAGAGGCATCTATGACAACATCAGAAAAGCCGTTCATTTTCTGCTCGGCACAAATATCGGTGAAATCATCGCAGTTTTTGCCGCTTCCCTTCTCGGTTTCGATGCTCCCCTTCTGCCGATTCAGCTTCTTTGGGTCAACCTTGTCACCGATTCACTGCCCGCCATAGCTCTCGGCACGGAGAAAACCGAATCGGATATTATGAAGCGCAAACCCATTCCGCCGTCAAAAGGCTTTTTCTCCGACGGTCTGTGGCTCGACATAACCCTTGAAGGCGCATTCGTCGGTGCACTGACTCTCCTTGCACACGCAATCGGAAACGTTATTTTCGGCGGTGTCGGCGGCACAATGGCTTTCTGTACCCTGAGCTTCTGCGAAATTTCGCACGCCGTCAACACACGCTCATCGGGCCCCGTTATCGGAAAGAATTTTTTCGCAAACCGAATAATGAACATTGCCGTTGCCGTCTGCACAGTGCTTCAGACAGGCGTCGTTTGTCTGCCCGGCATCGCTCCGTTTTTCGGTACGGTTCCGCTGAATATGATTCAATGGGCAACCGTTTTTGCGCTCTCCTCAATGCCCCTCGTTATCGGCGAAATCAGCAAACGTCTTTTCAACAGAAAAGCGTAAATCAAGTTTATTAAATTTAATTATTTTTCTAAATCGGAAATTTCTTTTATTGCTCTTTTGATATCATATATTTTGGTATATAATAATATCAAACCATATGAACGGAGTGACCGTTTTGTCAAAAACTCTTGTTTTAACCGAAAAGCCGTCCGTTGCCAAGGATATTGCCCGTGTGCTGGGCTGCAAAAAGAACGGCAACGGCTGCATAATCGGTGATAAATATATCGTTACGTGGGCTCTGGGTCATCTTGTAACCCTTGCCGACCCCGAAGCCTATGATGCAAAATATAAAACCTGGCGTATGGATGACCTGCCGATGCTTCCGAATAATATGAAGCTGGTTGTTATCGGTCAGACCTCCAAGCAATTCAAGGCTGTCAGCTCCCTGCTCGGCAGCAACGAGGTTGACAAAATCGTTATCGCGACCGACGCAGGCCGTGAAGGCGAGCTTGTTGCACGCTGGATTATCAAAAAGGCAAACTGCAAAAAGCCAATGCTCCGTCTCTGGATTTCATCGCAGACGGATAAGGCAATCCGTGAAGGCTTTGCATCGCTCAAGCCTGCTTCACAGTATGATAATCTCTACAGAAGCGCTCAGTGCCGAGCCGAGGCAGACTGGCTTATCGGTCTCAACGTCAGCCGTGCCCTGACCTGCAAACATAACGCTCAGCTTTCCGCAGGCAGAGTGCAGACCCCGACCCTTGCAATGATTGTCAGGCGTGAGGAAGAGATTCTCCGATTCAGACCGAAGGATTATTTTACCGTCAAAGCGGATTTCGGCGGATATACCGCTCTCTATAAAGACTCGCGCAATCAGGCTCGCTTCTTTGATGCCGCTGCGGCACAGCAGATTGCCGACGAGGTAAGAGGAAAGAGAGGTACTCTTGCCGAAGTCAAAAAGGTCTACCGCTTCAAGGCACCGCCTGCGGCATACGACCTGACAGAGCTTCAGCGTGATGCCAACAAAAAATACGACTACTCCGCAAAGCAGACGCTCTCGATTATGCAGAGCCTTTACGAAACTCACAAGCTTCTCACTTATCCGAGAACTGATTCACGCTATATCACAAAGGACGTTGCGGCAACTCTGACCGAAAGGCTCAGAGCAATTGCAGTCGGCCCTTATAAGGATGCGGCAACCGCAATTCTCCGCACAAAACCGCTTTCAACCAAGTATATTGTCAACGATGCAAAGGTCACCGACCACCACGCAATCATCCCCACCGAGCAATACGTTGACCTCAACAAGCTTTCCCGTGAGGAAAGGCATATATACGACCTCGTTGTCAGACGTTTCCTCGCTGTTTTGAGTGCTCCTTTTGAATATGACGAAATGCAGGTTAAAATCACCGTAGGTAAGCACTGCTTCTACACAAAGGGTCAGGCTGTCAAATCGGCAGGCTGGAAAGCGCTCTACGATTCATCTCTGTCCGACGATGAGGACGAATCCGATGATATCCGTGCGCAAAGTCTGCCCTCACTTTCGCAGGGTGCTCCCGCTTTTGTAAAAGAGGTGCGTGTCTGCGCAGGCAAAACCGCTCCCCCCGCAAGATACACCGAAGCAACGCTCCTGACCGCTATGGAGAATCCGACGGGTCAGGTTGACGACGGCTCGCTCCGTGATGCACTCAAAACTGCAGGCGGTCTCGGTACACCCGCAACGAGAGCGGATATTATTGAAAAGCTCTTCGATTCATTCTATATCGAAAGACGCGGAAAAGAGATTCATCCCACCTCAAAGGGCAGGCAGCTTATTGAAATTGTGCCGCCCGACCTCAAATCCGCAGAGCTCACCGCAAGGTGGGAGCAGCGTCTTGCCCTCATTGCAAAGGGCAGTGCAAACGATAAGCAGTTTATTGCAGAGATGCGAAGCTACGCAACGGCACTTGTCAGTGCGGTAAAATCAAGCGAAGCAAAATATAAACACGATAATATGACCCGTGAGCCTTGCCCCGAATGCGGAAAATATCTGCTTGAGGTCAACGGCAAAAAGGGCAAAATGCTCGTCTGCCAGGACAGAGAATGCGGTTATCGCAAGAGCATTTCCGTTATCACAAACGCCCGTTGCCCCGAATGCCACAAAAAGCTTGAAATGCGTGGCGAAGGCGACAAAAAATCCTTCTTCTGTGTCTGCGGATACAGAGAGAAATTATCCGATTTTGAAAAAAGAAAAGAGAGTGCAGGTGCAGGCAAGAGGGACGTTGCAAGATATATGCAGCAGCAATCAAAGGCAAAAGCAACGAGTAACCCCCTTGCAGACCAGCTCGCAAAATGGATGGAGGAAAACCAATGAAACGCCTGATTTCTGCTCTCACGGCGGTTGTTCTTCTGTTTATGTGCACCGCCTGCACACCCAAGGGAAGCGGTAAATCAATCGCCTATCCCCTGAGTGCTTCTCCGTCAACGCTCGACCCCCAATTCGTCAACGACCTCAACGCAATGATAATTATCAATAACACCTTTGAGGGACTTGTGAGGCTTGATGCGGATGGAAACGTGATTCCCGGAATCGCTTCGGAATGGGAAATTTCTCCCGACGGCAAGACCTATACCTTCCGTCTCAAAGAAGGCACGGAATGGTTTTGCCCGACGGTACTTAAGAATGAATTCGGAAGTGAATTCTATAAGAAATTTTCAAGCGAAAAGGTTACTGCGCACGATTTTGTCTTCGCATTCCGCAGAGCCGTTATGCCCGAAACAAATTCTCCGAGTGCCCACCGTCTTTTCGTTATTGAAAACGCACCCGAAATATTCAGCGGCAGCTATTCTCCGAATCTTCTGGGAGTTTCCGCTCCCGACGACCATACTCTAATCATAAAACTGACGGAAAAAAGCGACGATTTTCTTGAGCGTCTCACCGAAAGCGTCTTTATGCCCTGCAACGAGGATTTCTTCAACGCAATGAACGGCAGATACGGTCTGAGCAACCGCCACATTCTCTGCAACGGACCGTTTTATATCAGCTCGTGGGACTCTGAAACCTCGCTGACCGTTAAGCGAAACAGCTATTACGCAGGTAAGCAGGAGGTTATGCCTGCTTCGGTTGTTTTTTCGTTTGACCCTGATAAAAGCTCCGTTTCCGAAAAGCTCTCAAACGGCAGTGCAACCGCAGCGTTACTGCCTCCCGATTATCCGATTCCCGAAAACTGCAACATCGTCAGAGAAAGCGAAAACTCGGTTTTCGGCTTCGTTTTCAACTGCTCTGACGAAATTCTGAGCAACACATCAATCCGCGTTGCTCTTTGCAAATCGATAGACCGCAATCTCTTTGAAGCAACCGAAACCGCAAAGCTTCAGAGCGGATTCGTGCCCCGAAGCTGCCTTGTCGGTCAGGACTGCTACCGTGATAAGGTAGGCACTCAGACCGCCTGTATCCAGCCTGACCTCGCAGATTCCGCAAGGCTCTGGAAAGAGGGGCTTGCCGAGCTCGGCAAAAGCTCCGTTACCCTTACTGTGCTTTGCCCCGAATGGCTTGATGCTCCCGTCAGAAAGCAGCTTCAGATATGGCAGAAAACCCTCGGAATCAGCATCGGTGTAACGGTCGAAAACAAAACTCCCGAAGAAATAGAAAAAGCTGTTTCATCGGGCAGTTTCCAGATAGCCCTTTCGGGCATTGAATCCGAATACGAAAACACCGCCGATTTCCTCGCATCCTTTGCGGACGGAGGAGTTTTCAGATTCCGCTCCGTCGGCTATGAAAATGCCGTCAAGGAGCTTATGACCTGCGAAACCTATGACAAAACAATTACGGGCTGCTTCAGCGCAGAAAACTATCTTCTGCAGAACGCCGTTTGCTATCCGCTTTATTCCCGTTCAAGCCGTTTCGTTGTTTATGATGAGGCAGACGGAATAACGGTTTCGGGCGCTGAAAACACTGTCAGTTTCATTGGCGCAAAGAGATACGATTAACCCGAATCAAGGAGGGGTTTGATTTGAATACAGGCACAAAATTTATGGCCGCAGGCGTAACTGCAGGTGCAGTCGCGGCAGGTGTCCCCGTTGCTTACGGGGTTATCCGCAATATGATGCCGAAGCCTTTGACGGAAAGTGACCGTTTGCACACCGAAAACGGCAATTTCTATACCGCCGAAGGCACGATGATTTGTCTGCGCGGCATCAATTTCAACGATGAGCTGTTCTTTTTCAAAAAGGACGGTATGGATTTGCCTGCAAAGAATTATGATATCTTCGACGTTTTTGAGGAACGCTTCGGCCGCTACGGTGCACGCAGACTCATTCAGACCTATAACGAGAATTTCATATCAAAAGCCGACCTGAAATCGGTGAAAAAGCTTGGTGCAAACTGCGTAAGAATTCCTCTGCGCTACAGAAATCTCTTCAAAAAAGAAAACTGCAAGGGCGATATCGATTTCGATTATCTTGATTCGGTTGTTGAATCGTGCCGCAAAGCAGGTCTGTACGTAATCCTTGACCTGCATTCCGCACCGGGCTATCAGAATAACGATTCCGCCTGCCCGTCAAACGGAGAAAGCATTCTTTTTGATTCGTCAAAAGCCGCATTCGACGCAAGAAATGCGGTTATCAGGCTCTGGACCCAGCTTGCTTCTCACTATAAGGACGAGCCCTCAATTGCAGCATTCGACCTGCTTAACAGACCCCTCAACAAGGTTGCGGGATGGGAAGAAAAAGCCGATACTCTCAACAAATTCTATCTCCGTCTTTACAAGACAATCCGCACCGTTGATTCCGAGCGCATTCTCATCATGCAGTCTCCCCATTCTCCGCAGGAGCTTCCCGTTTTTGATAAACCCCTCGAAAACGTTGCCTACGGACTCTATTCGCATTTCCACACTACCTATGAAACCGATGCCCTCGTGAGCGGCATCAACAAAATAAAGGAGCGCAACGTCCCCGTTGTTATCTGCAAGCTCCGCTCCGAAGAAAACGCCGATTATTCGCTGACTGCACTTTGCGATTGCGGTGCTTCATGGTTTTTCGGGGATTACAAGGGTCCCGTCGGAACTGCCTGCCTTTATACGGGCAGCCCCGACCCTGCAGATTTTGATGCCGACAATTTCGACACAATGACCGAAAAATGGACAAAGCCCCTTGCAACGAAGAATTTTACCGTTAACAAGGAGCTTTCCGCAGTGCTGAAATCGCATTTCGGCTACGGTTACGTTTCTGTCGGAAACGACAGAGTTGCTCCCGAAGCAAAGAAAAAATCCCCTGCAATCAGGGTAAAAGTCGGCAGCAACCTTGTTGTCGGCACAAATAAGCCGCTTAAGGCATTCAAGCTTAAGGAAAAAAGAGCAAAATGACACCTGAAGACAAAATTCTCATTGCCCGATATGAGGACAAGGCAAATCAGTGCAGCGAAAATTCGATGATTACCTGCACACCGTTTCTCGATATGCGTGAGCACTCGGTGATTGCATCCCATCTTGTATCAAAAAACGAGGCGAAAACAGTTTTTTACGGCGTGTTTGAGGATGCCGAAAGGACGGCGGCAGTTATGCTGCCGTATTACGTCGAAGCCGATGATTTCGAATCTCTTTGCAACTATTTCAGGGAAAATCCCGACGATAACCCCTTGGCGGTTATAGAGGTTGAGAAGGACAGATTCTCTCCGCCGCTGAGCCACCGTGACTATCTCGGTGCGCTGATGTCGCTCGGAATCCGCAGAGAGGTTACTGGTGATATCGTCATAACCGAAAACGGCTGCAGAATCGCTGTTTTAGCCCATATGGCGGAATATATTGCCGAAAATCTCTGCAAGGCAGGCAGAGGTACCCTCAAAACCAGAATCCTCTTCCCCTGCGAATGTGTCCTTGCCGAAAAGCCGACGGCTGTTGAGGACAGCTTCACCGTTTCGTCTCTGCGCCTTGACAGCGTTGTCAAAAACGCCTTTCGGGTTTCCAGAAACGATGCCGTTTCGGCAATTGAAAGCGGACTTGTTTTTGTTAACGACTCCGAATGCCTTAAGGCGGATAAAAAGATATCCGAAGGCGACAAAATCGTTTTCCGCAGAAAAGGCAGAATCATCGTCAGCGATTGCTCCTCCGTTTCCAAAAAGGGACGCATAATCGTAAATGTGAATAAGTTTGTGTAATCAATCCCGGATTCATTCAATCCGGGATAATTTATTTGGAGAAAAAAAGTTGTTGATATTCTACAAAAACAAGCTCTCTGTGTTGTCCAAAATACTCAAAAAACCTCTCTTGCCTTGAAAATAATCCGTTTTGGTGTTATAATTTTAACATATATGTAACAATAAACGTATATTATGGGTCAAAAGATTATCAACAGAAAGGATGGGTACTGTGCAAAAGGATACAAAAAGTCTCATTTCTTCAACCTTTGTTGAGCTGCTCAGTTCAAAGCCGTTCGACAGAATAACAATCAAGGATATCGTTGATGCCTGCGGCATTAACAGAAACACTTTCTATTATTATTACAGCGATATCTATGACCTGCTGGAAGAAATCTTCAAAAAAGAGCTCAATATGATCCTTGAGGAGCACGAAAAAACGGGCTCTTACGTCAACGGTCTCATAAAGGTTGCTCACGTTGCATATGAGCATAAAAAGCTTATCAATAATATCTGCTCATCACGAAGCTACGAATACCTCGAAAACTATATGTACAAGGCTTGTAAACACATTATGGTTGATATCGTCAATAACTTCGCAAAGGGTCTCGTTGTGCCCGATGAAGACATTGAATTCATCGCTTCGTTCTATGAATATGCCGCAATCGGCGTAATTTCCGAGTGGTTCAGAACAGGTATGCGTGAAGACCCCGTTAAATTTGCGAGCCAGCTCTGGCTTATTGCCGACGGAATGCGTCTTGCTCTGAGAAAGAGCGCAAAACGTCACAGCGAGCTTTCATAATGGTTGATATTCTGTTTGAGGATGCATCGATAATCGTTTGTCTCAAGCCTGCAGGACTTCAGAGTCAGGGCGGCAAAAACGACCTCGTTTCGGTGCTTGACGGATATTTCAGCGAAGGCGGTACAAACGCAAAAGCTTTTCCCGTTCATCGGCTTGATAAAGAGACGGCGGGAATTATGGTTTTCGCCAAGAATTCCTCTGCGGCGGCAAAGCTTTCTGCTCAGATTTCAAACAATGAAATGAAAAAGCATTATTACGCCGTTGTCAGCGGAAAGCCCTACAAAGAGTCGGGGATTCTCAAGGATATGCTTTTTCACGACAGACAAAAAAATAAGACCTATACGGTCAAGAGAAGCAGAAAAGGTGTCAAGGAGGCATCGCTTGAATATAAAACCGTCGGTCAGGCAGACGGATTCACGATGCTCGATATCCTTCTCCATACGGGCAGGACTCATCAGATAAGAGTGCAGTTTGCTTCAAGAAAAATGCCGCTTTACGGCGACGGCAAATACGGCGGAGGCAGCGGAAAGCTTGCTCTCTTTGCGTATAAGCTTGAATTTTCTCACCCGATTACCAAAGAGGCGCTCTGCTTCACGGCAAAGCCCGATGCAAACGAACATCCGTGGAATATGTTTTAAATCAAATCTCCCCGAAGCAAACCGCTTTAGGGAGATTTTAATATTTCATTAATACTGTATTCAAATTTCTTTTGTATAAATAAAACAGAGGTGATTATATGAAAAAGATTTTTTGCATAGCCCTTGCCGTTATAATGCTGCTGTCATTTTCAGCTTGCTCCTTCTTCACCATAGGGTATCTTGAAATAGAATCAGGCTTCTCAAGAAAGCTTGTCTCGTTGCTTTCGGAACGTTACGAACTGAACGTCCCTGAATCCGCCGTTTTTATTGACGGCAGATTTGACAGAGCCTTCCAAGACCCTTCTGTTATCATTTGTTTTACCGTTGAAGCCGATGAACTGGAATCAATGTTTGCCGGCAATTGGGAGAGGGAAAACAACAATTACGGGCTCGGATTTTTAGAAAATGATTATTCCTTCGACCCCGATGGCGGATACGTATATCAGCATGAACTGTATACCTGCCTGCTTTACACCGATAACGGTGACGGCACACTCACCTGCTATTTTCACGGCAGACACCCGGGACGAAGCTTCAGATAATCGAAACCACCAGTTGAATCGCTGGTTTGCACTGCCCCTATAAGGGGCTA
>JAZNUD010000068.1:0-63173 GCA_045592085.1 Acutalibacteraceae bacterium
CTACGATCCGACTTCATTTACCTTTGACCTTGCAGGAAATTCGCTTACAATCAGCGGTTCAAATACTGCTTTATTTGTGGATGGCTCGGATGTTAACCTCACAATAGCTGACAGTATCGGCGGCGGTAAGATTTATGCTTCATCTATGAGTTTTGATATAATTGCAGCTCAATGTGTAACCATCAACAACGGCATTTTTGATGGATATCTTTCCCTGCGAAATGGCAGCCTTATAATCAACGGCGGTACATTCTATAAGGGTACAGTTCGATATTCAATCGGTGATGATGACGGTACTAATGTTGCAATTTACGGCGGCGAATTCCCCGATGGCTTCTATGCCTATCTTAAATCCCCGAATGATTATCTTGCAGACGGTTGTTACTTCCGTGATGCGGAAAACAGAATTATCACCGTTGCCGACGGTGCAACCGCAATAATAGGCTATGTAAAGGTCGAAAAGGGTGCATACATTACAGACGGTGTTATCACCCTTGATTCAACAGAATTCACCTATAACGGCAGCGAAATCAAGCCCACGGTTATTGTAACAGTCGGCGGCAAAACTCTCACAGAGAGCAAGGATTATACTCTGACTTTTGCAAACAATGTCAACGCAGGCACGGCAACAGTAACCGTAACCGGTGCAGGCGATTACACGGGCGAAGCAACAAAAGAGTTTACAATCGTAAAGGCAGATAACACCGTTATTGCTGCACCTGTGCCCAATACTCTCACATATAACGGCGAAGCACATAATCTTATTTCCGCAGGCGAAGCGATGTACGGCACAATGGTTTACAGCCTTGACGGTGCAGAATATTCCGAAACAATCCCCCAGGGCACAAATGCAGGCTATTACACCGTATATTATAAAGTCATCGGTGATTCAAATCATAATGACACCGTGGCTGAAACGGTTACCGTTGAAATCGAAAAGAAAGCCGTAACTGTTTCCGCAACAGTTCCCGACAGAATTTACGGTGACGATTACCGTGTTGATACTTCAAAAGTTGTTATTACCTTTGACGGAATTGTTGAAGGCGATGATGTAGGCTATGTTGTAACCGATGCCTATTATCACGTACATACCGTTACCGATAATGCTCCCGTTCAGGTCGATTACAACGTAAACGGAGCGGACGCAGACAATTATCAGTTCCCTGAATTCGGCGATTGGTTGGCTCCCAACTACGGTGTTCAGGCAACGGGCAGAGTTCTTCCGAGAGATATTGCAAACGCAGAAATCACTCTCGGCGATGCTCTTGTTTACAATGGCACAGAGCAGACACAGACAGTTGCAGCCGTAACCGTTGACGGTCTCGAAGTAACATATACCGTAAGCGGCAACAAGGCAACAAACGTCGGCGTTTACGAGCTCACAATCACAGGCAACGGCAACTTCACAGGCACAAAGACAGTTCTTTATACAATCAATCCCGATTTGAGCGGAATTGAAGGACTCGACCAATATAATGTAAAATCTACAAATAAGGCTGATATTGAGTATGTTTACAATCAGCTTGATAATGCAGTAACAGACCTCGCATCTGCTGAAAAGGAAGCAGAATGGAAAGAAATCAAGGATGAATGCTGGCAGTGGCTTAAGATTCTTGAATCTGTTGCATACAGAGTTGAATCTCTCGGAAACAGCCATTTGGCTTATGATATCGACACTGTAACATCCGCCGATGATGAAGCACTTCTTTCCCTCGAAGCAGAAATGTATCTGTTCATGCGTGATTACCGTGACAATATGACCGAAGAAGAACTTCTTAAGGTTGATAACGCACGAATTGAAATTTCTAAACTCCGTGACAGAATCGCAGAAACAAAGTCTGAATATGACAGACTTATCGCTGCTGCAAACGGCTATGACGAAGCAACGGTAACAAGTGCAGATAAGGATGATCTTGTTCAGCTCAACGATGATATTTACGCTCTTGCTCTTACCGATAATGTAACCGCAGAAGAACTTGAAAATCTTGAAAATGCTCACGATAAGATTCTCGGTCTGATTGATAAACTCACAGATATCAGCGATGAAATCAAGCGTATTATCGAAGCAGTTGACAAGTATGTGTTTGAAAGCGTGAAGTCAAGCGACAAGGCTGATATTCAGCAGCTTATCGCAGATATTAAGGCTCTCCTTGATACACAGAATATCACCGCTGACGAAAGAGCACTCCTTGAAGGTGCAGACGAAACCTGCACCAAGCTCATCGAAAAGATTGACGAAACTGTTGCAGAAATCAACCGCATCAATGATGCAACAAATTCTTATGATATTGACACCGTAACAAGTGCCGACAAGGCGGATATTGAAAAGCTTCTTGCCGATATCAAGGCTCTCACAGACGGCGATAACGTTACCGACGCAGAAAGAGAACAGCTCAACGGCAACGAAGCAACACTCAATGCACTTCTTGATAAAATCGGTGCAACGGCAGACGAAATTGCAAGAATTGAAACTGCCGTAAACGGTTACGACGAAGAAACCGTCAAGTCAACAGACAGCGAAGACCTTGCACAGCTCAAAGAAGATATTCAGAATCTTATCGACAGCGACAATACCACCGAAAGCGAAAAGACCGCCCTCGAAGAAATGATTAAGGACATCGAAGGTCTTGAAGATAAGATTACCGAAACAGAAGAAAAGCTTGAAGAAATCAAGGATATCGAAAACAACTTCAATCCTGAAACCGTTTCAAGCGACGACAAGGCAGCTATTGAAGAAGCTATCGATGAAATCGAAGCTGTAAATCCCGATAACCTCACCGACGAGCAGAAGGCTGAATATGAAGAAATCAAGGCAGGCTTTGAAGCTCTCCTTGAAGAAATCGCAGCACCAGAAAAGAATGTTGCAGACATCGGCGCAGAGCTTGAAATGTTTGATGAAAAGAGAGTAACAAAGTTCTGGGAAGATGATATCGAAGCTCTCAAGGCAAAGATTGACGAGCTCCTTGCAGATGAGAATATGGGCGAAGCAGAAAAAGCAAAGCTCAATGAATACAAGGCTCAGGCTGAAAAGCTCATCGAAATAATCAACGATCCCTGCGAATATTTCTCACTCCGTTTCTTCTACTTCGTATGGGATTGCCTCACATGGAAATACAACGGCATTCTCTGGCTCTTCTCAAAGATTTTCGGTTGATGTAATCAACAAAGTAACAACCGCATAACACCAAAGCCGACGGAATAAATCCCGTCGGCTTTTTGCTGTGTTATCAAATGAAACCGTTGATATGTAAGAGATTTACTCAAGTCGTTTCTCTGAATTGAGCATAGCGGAAATGTAGTTTTCTGACTGTGTCAATGTTGTCAATAACGGGCTCCTACGCGGATACGCACGGTGCGGTGGAGTTCCTTGGGGATGACGACTCTTCCGAGGTCGTCAATTCTTCTGACAATGCCTGTAGCTTTCATTTTATATCTTTCTCCTTTTTCATACCAATCTTGATGTTATTATTTGTGATTCAAGGAGATTTATACTGCAAATTATGATACTGAACCCGTACTTATCGGAATAAGAAATTATTATTACGTGTTTAATAGTTTAAGAACCTTGCTGATAATGAAAAAAGCGAACGGATAATTGCTGTCCGCTCGCTTTTCTTTTCTTATACATTAAAATGTCTCAAGCTTTAAAACTGTTTTGCATTTCTGAAACCGTAAGGTTACTGCTCAACGATCATATTTGCTTTAAACAGCTTTTTGAAAAATGCTATGATTCTCTGGAAGAAGCCTGAGTTTACCGAAACCTTTTCCGTAGCCGAAACGGTTTCTCCGACTGAATTTTTAACGGGAGTGCCGTCGGGCTCAACTGCCTCTGCGGTGATTGTTTTCGTTCCGCTTTCGAATTTTACGTCAAACACCTCTCCTTCTCCGCTCATCACGCCGTCAACGTACCATCTGACGTTTACGGGAATTTCGCTGTTGACCACAGCGGTAAGACGGAGGGTTTCGCCGTATTTTATCGTTCTGGAACCGGGGTTGTTTTTGATTGAGATTTTCACGTTTTTCTTTGCCTGCTCATAAGCAAGGTGCTCACCGTATGCGGCTTCGTCATTGAATTCGTCGCCGCAATCGGAGCAGGTATATTTCGTTTTCTCAAAAACTGCATTGAAAACAAGGTCCTCGGCAGGCATGTTGTCGGGGATTTCTTTGTCCCAGCCGATAAAAGTATAACCGTGTTTTACGGGCTTAACAAAATCAGCAATAACTGCACCGTAAAGATAGCTTACGGACGTTTCGTTTCCGTCTGAAACGGTGGTGACGGTGTATGAACATCTGTCAATATAAGCCTTGAGAACGAGAGAGTTATCGGCATAAACCGTTCCCGAAAGTACGCTCTTTTCTGTGTTGAGAACAAAGCCCGTTCCGACGGTGTATCCTGCGGTTACGGTTGTGTCCGTTGTTCCTGTGAACGTCTGCGTAACTGCCGAATATGAGCCGTCTGCCGTCATCGTATAAGTTTCAACGGTGTAGACGGTCTCGGTTGAAGCAACCCACACAGCCTTGAAGATTTTACCGTCAACGTCATCCATTATGCCGACTTCGGGCGTCCAGCCCATAAAAATGTATCCGGGCTTTACGGGTGCTTCGGGAGCGCTGATTTCGGAGTCAAAGGGAACAGAGAAAGTCTTTTTTTCGTTTCCGTCTGACCACGTACCGCCGTTTGCATCAAAAACTGCGCCGTAGCTGTTTACGCTCCACGATGCGGTGAATTCAAGATCTGAATCGGGAACGCTGTCGGGGATTTCGGGAGTCCATCCCGTAAAGGTATAGCCCGTTTTTTGCGGTGCATCGGGAATTGTTATTCTGTCGCCGTATTTGCAATTTTCAACTGTTTCTTTTCCGTCAACAATCCACGTGACGGTATAATTGTTTTTCACGAAATTCGGCTTGATTTCGGAGGGGAGGTTACCGTCAACGGTAATCGGGAATTCGAGCAGATTGCCGTTTTCGTCAATCCAGCCAAGCTGGCTGTGTCCTTTGGGAGTGTCGGGCTTTTCGGGCTCGGCGATTTCGCTTCCGTAAAGGAATTCAACCGTTTCGCCGTTGATAACTGCCGAATATTTTATTCTGTCGATATAAACCCTGAGAACAAGCGACCCGTCAGCGTTTACGTTTCCGCCGAGAATGCTTTTTTCCGTGTTGAGCTCAAAGCCATTGTCGATATTGTATTCAGCCTCAACGGCGGTATCGGTTGTGCCCGTAAGAAGCTGAACTGTTTTTTCGTAAGTGCCGTCGGAGCTCATAATATAGGTCTCAACGGTATATTTTGTGTCGGTTGCGGCTGACCAGACGGCGGAGAATTCCTTGCCGTTAACGTCATCCATTATGCCGACCTCGGGTGTCCAGCCCTCGAAAACATAGCCTTGTTTAACGGGAGTTCTGGGTGTATAGATTTGTGTGTTGAACTCAACGGAATGGGTTTTCTGCGATGAACCGTCTGTCCACGCACCGCCGTTTGCGTTGAATACGGCGTTATAGCTGTTTGCCTTCCAGGTTGCGCTGAAGGACAGGTCTTTGGCAGGCATTGTATCGGGAACTTCGGGTGCCCATCCGTCGAAGGAATATCCCGTTTTTTCAGGGTCGGAGGGTGTTGAGATTGCCGTTCCCTCGGCAACGGACTGAACGTTTTCGCCGTTGTCTGAAATCCACGTTACGGTGAAATATCGGGGATTAACGGTGATAATGCAGCTTGCGCTGATGCCTTCGCCGTTTTTGGCGGTTATGATTGCTTTACCCACGGATATTGCGGTTACAAGACCGTTTTGGTCAACGGTTGCGACTGCGGCGTTATCCGATGACCACTCTATGCTTCTGTCGGCGGCTGAATCGGGAACAACAACCGCTGTAAGCTGACAGGTTTGCTTGTTTGTTATCTCAATTTCGGAATCCGATAAGGTAATCCCCGTTGCAGCGTGGTTTCCGCAGACTCTGAACGGTATCTGATTGGCGGCTGCATATTCCTTTGCAAAGCAATTCTCGTTTTCGGAGCATATGTAAGCGCCGCTTGTGATGATTTTTTCTCCGATTTCCGTTACGCTTTCAGGGATATGAACGAATTCAAGCTTATTGCAAAGGAAGAAAGCATTGGCTTCAATTGATTCAACGCTTTCCGCAACAACGATTCTCTCGATGTTTCCTGCGTTGTGGAAGGCATCGGCTTTTACCGATAAAGTGCCTTCGGGAATTATATATGCTGCTTCTTTGCTGTTTATCGGATACTGAATAAGCTCGGTTTTGTCCTTGGTGAAAAGCACGCCGTGTTCATCGTTTGAATAGTTCTGATTTGCGGAATCAACGGTTATGAACTCAAGGCTGCAGTTGAAGAAAACGCCGTCTCCTATTGAGATAATGCTTGCAGGGATTTTTACCGAAGTCAGGCTGCGGCAGTTTTCAAATGAATTGTCTGAAAGAGTCGCAACGCCGTCGGGTATGATATATGCGCTTTCTCTGCTGTTGTCGGGAAACTTGATAAGCTCGGTTTTGTCCTTTGTGAAAAGTACGCCGTTTTCATCGCTTGAGTAGCTTGCATTTCCGTCGTCAACAAAAATGCTTTCAAGTGAGAAGCACCAGCTGAATGCGTCGGTGCCTATTGACGATACCGAAGAGGGGAGGGTTACGGTTTTGATTCCCGAAGCGTAGAATGCTTCATCGCCGATTTCCTCAAGACCTTCGGAAAGCGAAATTTCTGCAAGGTTTTCGCTGTGACGGAAAGCATCGTCGCAAATCACTTTAACCGAATCGGGGACGGAGTAAGCGGATGCGGCACTGTTTGCAGGATACTGAATAAGCTCGGTTTTACCTTCGGTGAAAAGGACGCCGTTTATATCGCTTTCGTAATCAGGGTTAGCGCCGTCAACGTTTATTTCCGCAAGAGAAAGGCACTGCGAAAAAGCAAAAGTGCCGATTTTTGAAACGCTTTCCGAAATGCTGACGGATTCGAGACTGTCACAGCCGTAAAAAGCGTAATCGCATATTTCCGTAGCACCGTTTCCGATATCAACGGATTTTATTGTTTGGAGAATATCTTTCCAGGGGAGCTGGGTTGCAGGATAAACGTCCATAGCGCCCGTTCCCGTTATTGCGAGAGCACCCGTTTCACTGTCAAACGTCCACGAGAGTTCATCACCGCAAACCCCGCTGACGGATGCGGCTTTTCCCTGAATTGAGAAGAGAGAAACGGAGCTGAATGAGACGAAAACGGATAAAATAATTGCTAAAGAGCGAATCAAAAAATTTTTCATATAACCCTCCCGATTAACTCTGTTTTTACAAAATACAAATTTATCGTAGCATTAAGCTGACTAAAAATCAATACTGTTTATCTCTTTATTGTTCAATTTTTACTTGATTTTTAACAATTTTTTATTATAATTATAATGGGATTAAATTTACCCAAAAACGTAAATCGACGTTTTACAGTGGAGGAATGAAAATTATGTTGTTGATCAGAAAGGTGATAGCGTGGATGCTTTCGGCTATTATCGGCTTTTCTTCAATACCCGTTACGGATATCAATCCGAACCTGAATATTGAAGACGGAAAAGGCTTTTTTGAAAGCATCTTCGGCTCGGAAAAAGAGGACGTTTCGCTTTGGAGTGTTCTCGTTGAAATGAACGCTTTGCTGGTGCGTTATATCGGCTCGGGCGACGTTTCTTTTGAGCGGATTTCGGAGGCAGTGGATTCGATGGATTCCGCTACCGCCGATTCAGCCGTGTCGGATTTGAGTGCCCTTGAGAGGTTTGCCGACAAGCTTTCGGGAAGAGAGCTGAGGTCGCTCGCCGAAACGAAAACTGCAAAGCTGATCGGCTTTATGAGTAACGTACTCGGACTGAAATCCGTGTTTTTCTCTGCATTATCTGCTCCCGATGCTTCAAACAGCATTCTTGGTGGGAAAATAGCGGTGGAGGACAGCGCAGGTACGGGAACGGTTTCGGGCAATTCCGTAACAGTAACCGTAAAAGGCAAGCTGGGTGCGAGCGAAACGAATACTGTTAAAATTTACAACAGAACAGATGCAATTTCGACCCTTACGTTTGATTACAGTGCATCAAACTATAAGTCGTTCAGTCTCGGAAATTCTTCGGGCACGTATACTGCTCTGCTTCATCCCGGCTCATATGTTTCATTTACAATCGAGGCAGGCGCACCTTACAAAACCGCCAAGCTTTCAATGAGCAATTTCAGTCTCGTTGCGGCGGCGGATTCCTCCGACGTTACATTTGAATATAACTCAACCTACGGCTCCGTAACGGTTGACGGTACTGCGGTTTCAGACGGTTACGTCAGGGAAGTAACGCTTGCCGATGGCGCAACTCTTGTTGCTTCTGCCAAAAATAACGGCCGTTTTCTTGGCTGGATCAATCCTTCAACAGGTCTCATTCTTTCCACTTCCGCTACATATAAACTCACCCCCGTTGCCGATACCTCTGTCAGAGCGGTATTCGTGGGCACAACGGGTGTTGCGTATTTCCGTGCACTCGGCGGCAACTATCTTTTTGATAATCTTAACAGAGCAACGGAATATGCTTCCGCTTCGGGTTTGAGCACGGTTGTTTCCGTAAACGACGGAACGGTTCCCGCAGGTGATTATACGGTTCCTTCGGGCGTTACGCTGCTGATTCCCTTTGATGATGCAAACACAATATATACCACAGCACCCGAAATAGTCAGCGATGCTTACACAAAGCCGACCGCATACCGCACTCTCACGATGGAAAGCGGTGCGCATATAACGGTTAACGGCTCGCTTTGCCTGCCTGCGAAGAACTATTCTGCCCACGGAAGCAAGCCGAACGGAGCTTCTCCCAACGGTGCGTGTCCGTTTATCAGAATGAACAGCGGAAGCACGGTAACGGTTAACAACGGCGGTACACTTTATGCCTACGGATTTATTACGGGTTCAGGCAGTATTACCGCCAAAAAAGGCGCGAACGTTTATGAATATTTTCAGATTATGGATTTCAGAGGCGGCTCGCAGACAACCGATATGGATAACGGCGTTTTTCCGCTTTCACAGTACTATATCCAGAACATCGAGGTTCCGCTGACGCTTGAAGCGGGAGCAACTGAAAACTGCTTTGCTTCTTTGACTATGTCAGGTATGGATTTCGGAACGTGCGTTGAATTCATATCGTCAAACGGAGGTATGTTCAACCTTTCTTCGGGCTCCGTTACAAAGAGATACGACGAAAAAACAGACCGACTTGTGTTTGATTTTGACGGCGTCATGTCAATTTCTCCCATAGAGATGGAATTCGGCAAGGGATTGCTGGCGGCAAAAATAAATTCCCGTGATTACGAGCTTCCCATTAACGGAAACATCACCGTTAATGCAAACAGCGGAACAATAACCCTTGCCCAGGACGTTGCGATGCTTCCCGGCTCAGAGTTTGTTATCGGCGAGAATGCGAAATGTGTTATCGCATCGGGGTGCAACGTTTACGTTTACGACTCGGCCGAATGGGGCGATTTCTGCGGCGCAAAAAGCCAGAAATTTATCCCCGTACAGTATGCGCCCGGAAGAAAATATAACAGAACGGTAAATGATCTGAAGGATGCGAGAATTCAGATTGACGGAACTCTTGACGCATCAAACGGATTTCTTTATACGACCGCAGGCGGTGCCGATATATGCAGCTCTGCCAAGGGTGAAATCGTTCTGAAGAAGGGCTCTCAGACCAAAACTCATCAGCTTGTTCAGAACGTGGGCTATACGGAAATTCCGCTCACACCTGCAAAGCTCAGAAACTCCGACGGAACGTATATGACTGCTTCGGCTGCAACCTCAACAAGCTATTTTGTTGACGGTGTATGGCGTGAACATAACGGACACAAGTATACCGAAAAGCTCGTTTCCGAGGCTGATTGCGAAACTGCAGGGGTAAAGACTTTCACCTGCTTCTGCGGAAGCACATACACTGAATCGACACCTGCAAAGGGGCACACTCCCGGTGCGTCCGCAGATTGCGCTTCGGCTCAGACCTGTACGGCTTGCGGCAAGGAGCTCAATGCGGCTCTCGGCCATAATTATAAAGCTGTTATTACGGCTCCCACCTGCACAGCAGAAGGCTATACAACCCACACCTGTCAGCGCTGCGGAGACGTTTACGTTGACGGTAAAACGCCTGCCAAAGGACATACTCCGGGCAAGGAAGCAACCTGCACAAGCAATCAGATTTGCACCGTTTGCGGTGTTGAAATCAAGCCTGCAACGGGTCATGACTATAAGGCTGTTATAACGGCTCCCACCTGCACCGAAACGGGCTACACAACTCATACCTGCCTTAATTGCGGTGATGAATATACAGACAGCGAAACCCCTGCGAAGGGACACGCTCCGGGTGCGGATGCAACCTGCACCGAGCCGCAGAAGTGTACTGTCTGCGGCGAAACGCTTAAGTCGGAAAACGGTCATATTCCCGGTGCGGATGCAACCTGCACCGAGCCTCAGAGATGTACCGTTTGCGGCGAAGCTGTGGCAGATGCCCTGGGACACGAGATGATTCACGAGGGTATGAAGCCTGCAACCTGCACGGAGGACGGATACAGCTCGGGCAGCAAATGCTCACGCTGTGATTATACCGAAGGCAGGACCGTTATTCCTGCAAAGGGACATACTCCCGGCGCAGCTGCAACCTGCACAAGCGGCCAGATTTGCACCGTTTGCGGTGTTGAAATCAAGCCTGCAACGGGTCATAACTATCAGGCCGTTATAACGGCTCCCACCTGCACCGAAACGGGTTATACAACCCATACCTGCCTTAATTGCGGTGACGAATATACGGACGGCGAAACCCCTGCGAAGGGACACGTTCCCGGTGCGGCAGCCACTTGCAGTTCTGCTCAGAAATGCGAGGCTTGTTCAGAAGAGCTTGCTCCTGCTCTCGGACATCTTCCCGGAGCCGAAGCAACCTGCACAAAATCTCAGCTCTGCATTGATTGCGGAGAAATTCTTGTTCCTGCGAAGGGTCACACACTCGGAGCACCTGCAAGCTGCGAATCGGCTCAGATTTGTACGGTTTGTAAGCAGGAAATTATACCTGCATCAGGTCACAGCTATGCTTCGGAGGTGGTTGCTCCTTCGTGTACGGAGAACGGATACACCGTTTATAAGTGTTCGGCGTGCGGTGACAGTTATAAAGATTCGGAAACGCCTGCAACAGCTCACAATATGCTCCCTGCATCCTGCACGAAGGCATCTGCGTGCGTCAACTGCGGATATGCGGAAGGCAAGCCTCTCGGACACACCGTTGTTATTGACGCCGAGATACCTGCCGACTGCCTTAACAGCGGATATACCGCTGGCAGACATTGCAGCACCTGCCATATGATTATTGTTGAACAGAAGTTCGTTCCTGCTGCAGGTCATATTATACTTACACACAAGGCAAAAGCACCCACCTTCACTTCGGTAGGCTGGGAAGCCTATGAAGAGTGTCTCAGCTGTGATTACACAACCTATAAAGAAATTCCCATGCTTAAAGAGGCGGTTATTTCCGATTATGAGACGTTTATTGAAAACCTCGCAATTCTTGAGGAGCTTGCATATGCATACGTGATGGAGGTCCCCGGAAAGGATCCGCTTGCACTTGTGCTCAAATATATCCGTACCGGTGTTGAAAAGTATAACGAAGGCTCGTGGGGCATTATGGCAGGCTATGAGGATACGGGCTTTGCGGAATTCGTCACAAATATTGAAAACGAATTCAACTCCATGGAGGGCAATGAAGAGCCTATAATGGTAAGCGGCCTTAAGAATCTGGAATGCTTTGTTCTTCCCAACGGCGAATTGGTCGATTTCGGGCATATGTTCGGCTCTATGGATATCACATATCATAACACGGGAAGCCTTAACCACGCCGACGTTTCGGGATGGGCAGGCGACCTTGTTGACCTTATTGAATTCTCGGATTACGGCGGAGTTACGGGCACACTGAACGAAATGATTGCTGATATTTCCGCAAATTATCTGCTTCAGGAGGACCCCGAAGAAATCGGCGGATTCAATCAGCAGGATATGTACGGCGATCTGGATTCGTTCTATCTGATGCGTGTTCTCGGTGCTGATGAATATGAGCAGGGTATGCTTACGGAAATTATGAAAGCATACTTTACGGAAAACCTTACAATGGAAATTCGTGCCGATTATTTCCTTAAGAACAGACTCGGCGGAGTAAGCACACGTGCCAACGTCCGCGATGCGGTTTATAATGCATATACGGGCAATAAGATGCTTACCACGCTTGAAGGAACAAAGGAATTCAAAACAGAGAACGTTGCTCAGCTCAGAATGGCTTGCTGCTATGCTTTTGCGGACTATATCTGCAAGCTTGCCGGAGATTATGTTGAGGTAACCGAAAATCCGTATTTCACCGTTTTCTCAAGCGAAACCTCGACTCTTGCTCCCGGAATCATTCAGAATATCAAGAAAGCAACCTCGGCTGATAATAAGCAAATGGTTTATTACACTGCAACTGCAGACCTCAGCAGAGACGACGTTCACGTTTTTGCAAACTACAAAAACAACAATCCCTCCGTATGGGGAATGCAGACCGTTCTCGGTCAGGCAACTGCGGCGCAGGAAAAATACGGAAATCCTGAAAGCGAGCATTATATTGAGAATTACAACGTAATTGCAAGCATCAACGGCGACGGCTATAATATGGGAACGGGCGAGCCCGGCGGTTTGCTTATAATGGACGGCAAGGAGTACCACGCAATTGACGGCGGCGGTTTCTTTGGTATTACCAAGGAAGGTAAAGCTGTTATCGGTACTCAGGATGAATACAACAAAACCTATAAGAATCAGCTTAAAGAAGCTATAGGCGGTTTCGGCACAACGCTTATCAAGGACGGCGAAATTGCCATCACCGCAACCTCCGATTACTATACCAAACGTGCCAGCCGTACGTCTGTCGGTATAACCAAAACGGGTAAGGTTGTGTTTATGGTTCTTGACGGCAGACAGGAGCCCGTTTCCTGCGGCGGCGATATGATTGAAATTGCCTACATTATGTATGAGGCGGGCTGCGTTCATGCGATTAACCTTGACGGCGGCGGCTCAACAACTTACGTTGCAAAGCCTGAAGGCGCAGATAAGCTCAGCGTTGTGAGCAGACCCTCCGACGGCACTGCACGCTCCGTAAGCACCTCGCTTATGATGGTATCAACCGCACCGAGCTCAACGGCATTCGACCATGCGGTTATTGAGAGCGAAACGGAATATCTTACCGTCGGCTCAAGCATTCAGCTTACCGCTTCGGGCGTAAGCGCAACCGGCAACGCCGCAGAGCTTCCCGAAGGAACATCGTGGGCTGTTTCGGATGAATCCTGCTGCACTCTTACTCCCGACGGTGTTCTTACCGCTCTTCGCAACGGCTCGGTTGATATCGACCTTATGCTTGGCGATTCGGTTATCGGTTCAACAACAATCCGCGTCGTTACACCTGACAGAGTTTATTTCAGCAAAGAAAACATGAATGCGGTTTACGGTCTGAAAGCGGAGCTTCCCGTTGTTGCTCTTTATCAGAACAAACCCGTGACCGTAAACGAAAACGATATTGTATTTGCGCTCGACAAGCCCGAAGCGGGTCATTTTGACGGTTTCGGCTTTATAGGTGCAAAGGAAAGCGGAGTCAAGAACGTTGTGATAACGGCGTCGCTCGTTGCACTTCCCGATAAAACGGCATCAATTTCTGTTTCTCTCTATAACGAGGATGAATTTACCTTTGATTTTGATGAGGCTGTCGGCGGCGACAGAATGCTTGCCTGGAACAGAGTTGTTTCCAACTCAACAACCGAGGATAATGTTCTTTACGAAGTTGTTGACCGTGATCAGCCAATGGTTACGGAATACACCTTTGCCATTGATATGACGCAGATTCCCATTCCCGAACAGCTTGCCGATTTAACGACGATGCTTCCCGGCGCAGAGATTGAAGGTGCATCGGCGTGGACGTTCCTTATGCAGCTTGCAGAGCGTGTAAGCGTTCTTACCGAGGTAAGACCTTCGATTAAATTTGACAGCAATTTTGACGTTGATTATTCTCAGCTTACAATTATCAACGAGTATTTCCTCCTTACGGATACGGTATTTGATAAGGAAACAAACACCCTCACGCTCATACTCAACTGGAAGGATCAGACTCAGCCCGTTGACCCTGCAATGGCAAATCCGCTCTGTATCCTCAAGGGAATCAAAGTAACTCCCAAGGAAGATGCCGAATGGACAAAGGATAAGCTTACTCCCGTCAACAAGGGCGACGTCAGCTATGACGTTTATATGCGTGCCAACGCTCTGTATACATTCTCCCAGAAACCTGAAAATCAACAGGTTTACGGCGTTTATCCGTTTGTTAACGGTGAGGAAAAGGGCGGCAGATTCGGCAGCATTTATGCAAAAATCGAAGATACCTATACACTTTCAAAGGAAATCAAGGACGGCTGGGTTAACGAAGAAGGCGGCTTTGCATATTACTCCGAAGGCGTGAAATATACGGGTATCAGAAAGATTGACGGATATTATTACGATTTCGGTGAAAACGGAATCAACGTCGGTCAGACAAAATATACCGGAGTGTTCCTTGATGAGGAGCAGAATGTTTACCGCTATTCAAAGCTCGGAGAGCTTGCTTCAGGCTGGCATATGATCGGGGAGGATTGGTATTATTTCCATCCCGACACCATGGCAGCAAAAGCAGGTAAATATAAAACAGGCTCAATTAACGTTACCTATGAATTTGAGGAAACGGGTAAGCTTGTTTCCGGCGTATGGGTAAAATGCGTATTGGGATACAGATATTATTACGGACCGTCGTATCACAGAAAGGGCTTCGTTGAAATAGACGGAAATACCTACTATTTCTACAACAGCTACAGATATGAGGGTATCCGCTGTGTTCAGGAATCCAACAGTGATTTTTACACCTGGTATGATTTCGGTGACGACGGTATCAGAAAGGATGAGATTATCCCCGACGGCTTCTATAAAGAGCCCGACGGCTCCCTTTACTACGTTGTCAACGGCATTGCTCTCGAGGGTCTCCAGAAGATTGACGGCGATTACTATTTCTTCGATTATCGCTGCCGTGCCGTAAAGGGTACTGTATACACCGACCCGTCAAATTGCGATCTTCCCGTTGCAAATTATACCTTCGGTGAAGATTATAAGATGCTCAACGGACTTATAAAGCAGGATGACGGAACAATCATCTATTATGAAAACGGCAGACCCAAGTCGAAGGGTCTTGTTGAGATTGACGGCGATTACTACTTTGCAGGCGGCTCAAACGGTGAAATTACCGTTAACCAGTCAAAATACGTCTGGGAAGGCAACGGCATTCTTCCCGAAGGCACGTATTCATTCGGTCCCGACGGCAAAATGCTCAACGGAATAGTGGATATCAACGGAACTCTTTGCTACTATGAAAACGGCAGACCCAAAAACAAGGGTCTTGTTGAGGTTGACGGAGCATATTATTTTGCAAGCGGTTCAAACGGTGAGGTTACCGTTAACCAGGTGAAATACGTCTGGGAAGGCAACGGTATTCTTCCGGAAGCCAGTTACGAATTCGGACCCGACGGCAAAATGCTCAACGGAATAGTGAATAAAGACGGAACTCTTTATTACTATGAAAACGGCAAAACCAAAACCAAGGGTCTCGTTGAGATTGACGGAGCATATTATTTTGCAGGCGGCTCAAACGGCGAGGTTACCGTCAATCAGACCAGATACGTCTGGGAAGGCAACGGCATTCTTCCCGAAGCCACCTATGCTTTCGGACCTGACGGCAAAATGCTTGACGGAATAGTAACCGTAGACGGAATTCTTTATTACTATGAAACCGGCAGACCTAAAACCAAGGGACTTGTTGAGGTTGACGGTGCATATTATTTCGCAGGCGGCTCAAGCGGCGAGGTTACCGTCAATCAGGTAAAATACGTCTGGGAAGGCAACGGTATTCTTCCCGAAGGCGATTATGAATTCGGACCCGACGGCAAGATGCTTATCGGTATGGTGGAAAAAGACGGTAAGCTTTGTTTCTACGAGACGGGCAAGCCGAAGGGAAAGGGCTTGTTTGAGCTTGACGGTGCTTATTACTGCGTTATCGGCTCAAACGGTGAGCTTGCAGTGAACGGTGTTCATAACGTAACGGTTACTGACGGTGTTCTTCCTGCAGGAGAATATGAATTTGATTCAGACGGAAGGATGCTTGACGGAATAGTTGAAAAGAACGGCGTTCTTTACTTCTACGAAAACGGTAAACCCGAAACCGTGGGTCTTGTTGAATCGGACGGAGCACGCTATTATATAAAGGGCTCTGACGGTGAAATTGCCGTAAACGAAAAGATTTACGTCAATAACGGCAACGGCATTCTTCCCGAGGACGAATATGAGTTCGGTGCAGACGGAAAAATGACAGACGGATTCTTCGAGAGAAACGGCTCCAAGTATTACTATGTTAACGGCAAACCTGCTCCTATGGGTCTCACCTATGTTGACGGATACTATTATTTCGTCAGAAATCAGGAGGGCTTGCTGATTGTAAACCAGACGTACTATATCTGGGAAACCAACGGTCTTGCTCTTGAAATGAATCACGTTTTTGACGAAAACGGACGCATTATAGGCTAAAATGAAATCGGTTCAAAAGGATTTTTGCCCTTTTGAGCCGATTTTTCTTTCCAAAATTATATATAATTATAATATTATATTGATTTTTCTAATAAAACGCGCTATAATTTATTAAATATTTCTACAATCTTTGTTTGGGGAGAACTTTGTATAATGGAACAGAATAAAACTAACACCAGGGAATACTATGTTGTTGACCTTGGCCATATATTAAAAAGCGTGTGGCACAGAATATGGGCGGTTATTCTTTCAAGCATTGTTGCCGCTGCAATAGGCTTTTCTCTTGCGGCGTTTGTAATAACACCCCAATATTCTTCATCAATAATGCTTTACGTTAACAACAGCTCGTTTACGGTGGGGGATCTTGGCTTCAGCATCAGCTCATCGGAAATCAGTGCGGCACAGAGCCTTGTAAAAACATATTCGGTTCTTCTTAAAAACCGAACAACTCTTGAAAAGGTTATCGCTGCAACCGACGTTCCTTATACATGGGAAGAGCTTGATGAGATGATTGAAGCGGCTCCCGTTAACGAAACCGAAATAATGGCTATTACCGTAACAAGCACCGACCCCCATGAGGCAGAAAAGATTGCTAACGGAATTGCCAGAATTCTTCCCCGCAGGGTTTCTGAAATAGTTGAGGGCAGCTCGATGGAGGTTGTTGACTCGGCTGTTGCGGTCAACAAGAAGGTTTCACCGAGCGTCACCAAATTTACCGCAGTCGGTTTTATTTTGGGCGCTTTGATTTCATTGATAGCTCTTGTTATCGCTGCTCTTCTTGATAACACGGTTCACGATGAAGAATATATCATCAACAACTATAATTACCCCGTTCTGGCAAAGATTCCCGACCTTCTGGATTCGGGAGCCAGAAAGTATTCGTACTATCACAGCTATAAAGAGTCTGACTGAAAGCAGGTGAATTAAAATGGGCAAAAAAAGCAAAAGCGGAAGCATTTTCTCCAATCACGATATCCAGAAAACGCTTCATAAAAATCTTGAATTTACCGCCACAGAGCAGTATAAGCTTTTAAGAACCAATCTTTCATTCACTTTGCAGAAGGATAATGACGAGTGCGCAATTATCGGCATAACGAGTGCGATGAGAGGCGAGGGTAAAAGCACAACGGCGGTTAATCTTTCTTACGTTCTGGCAGAAAGCGGCAAAAGGGTGCTTCTTGTTGACTGCGACCTGAGAATTCCCAGTGTCGCCAAAAAGATGCAGATAGAAAATGAGCAGGGTCTTACCGATTTGCTCAAGGGCGGAGAAAGCTTCAATATGAAAAAATTCCAGTCGCAGCATTACAGTAACTGGTATATCATTCCTTCGGGTTCGCTGCCTCCCAACCCCTCGGAGCTTCTCGGCTCCAAAAAGATGGACAGCGTTCTTAAAATTCTGTCAGAAAACTTTGATTATATTATCCTCGATCTTCCGCCTGTCAACATTGTTTCCGATGCACTGACGGTTTCGAAATATATCGACGGTATGATTGTGGTTATAAGAGAGGACTATACCGAAAAGAAGGAGCTTGAAAATTGCTTCAGACTTCTTAAGCTTTCAGATGTAAACGTTCTCGGCTGCGTAATCAACGAGTCCAAAAAGGGTAAGGGTACTTACGGCAAATATAAATATAAGCGCTATTACAAATATTACAAAACATACGGCAAATACGGGGATAAAGACAGCAAGTAAGAAGGTGTAAGGATGATTGATTTTCACGCCCACATTCTTCCGAAAATGGATGACGGAAGCCGAAGCACCGACGAAAGCGTTAAAATGCTCCTTGCACTTAAAGAGCAGGGAATAGACACGGTTGCTGCAACTCCTCATTTCTATGCAAACGATGAGTCAGTTCAGGCTTTTCTCAAAAGAAGGCAGGCTTCGTTTGAGGCATTAAAAAGCGCTGCTCCTGACGGAATGCCCGGGATAATTCTCGGAGCAGAGGTGAAATATTACGAGGGGATAAGCCGTCTTGACGGATTGGAGTCTCTTTGCCTTCAGGGAACAAGGCTTTTGCTTCTTGAAATGCCGATGAAAAGCTGGACCGAATATAACGTTCGTGAGCTTATCGATATTTCCTGCAGCGGAAAAATAATTCCCGTGCTTGCTCATATAGAAAGATATATGCGCTTTCAGCATAAGGGTATGTTTGATATGCTTCCGGAAAACGACGTGCTTATGCAAATAAACGCAAGCTTTGTTTGCGGAATGCTGACAAAAAGCAAAGCGATTGCTTTGCTTGGCAGACGGAGGGCGCATTTTATAGGCTCCGATTGCCATAATATGTCAGACAGACCCCCGAATATAGGCAAAGCCTATGAAATAATCAGAAAAAAGCTTGGCGAAGATTTTTCGGAAGGCTTTAATGAATACGCAAAAAATTATATATACCGAAAGGATGAAAAACAATGAAAAAAGTATTGGCAATTTGTCTCGCACTCGTAATCGTGGTCAGCGCGGCAGTGATGGTTTTTGCCGCACCCGGAGGATTTGTATCAAGCCCGTCGGGCAACGAAGCTCCCGTCATCATCTCCGTCAGCTATGAGGAAGGCTCGTGCAACCCCAGGGTTGTTATAACTCCTTACAGCGAGAGAGAGACTCTTAACGAAGAAAAAGAAGAAGATATGAATGAAGCTTATGATGAAATTGCGGCAAACAAGAATCTTTCCGCTCTTTGCGCCGAGCTTACTGCAGTTGCCGCATCAAAGGGTATTCCCGTAACAAGACTTGCTGTAAGTGATTTGTTTGACGTAAGCGCATATCATAACGGCGATCATGATTTCTGCGGCAGTGTTACCGTAAAGGTCGGCACAGAGGCTCTTAAGAACTTCGTTGCTCTCCTTCACCGTGACGTTGACGGTAAGTGGGAAGTTATTCCCAACGTTATTGTTAACGTTGAGGAAGGCACCATTACTTTCACAGCAGACGAATTCTCACCTTTTGCAATCGTTGTTGATACAGGAGCAAACGACGTTCCCGATACAGGTGCTGATATTTATATTCCTGCAATAGTTATGGCAGTTTCTGCAGTTTCGCTTGTAATTGTGCTCTTCAGCATGAAGAAAAAGCAGAAGGCATGAGCAGAGAATACACCACAAAAGAAAAAAGAGCTAAAAAGCTGAAGTATGCTGCCGTTTTGCTGGCTGTGGTGTTTCTGTTTTCAGCCGTGCTGCTTCTGGTGAATATCTGGGAAAACCGCCAGGGCATATTTCCTTCCGATGAAAACGTAACCGCAGGCTCGGAAATGAGCCTGAACGGTAAAAAATATCTTCTGAAAGAAAACGTTGAAACCGTTCTTGTTCTCGGCCTTGATAAGTTTGAAACAGACGATCCCGAATCGTATAACAACGATAAGCAGGCGGACTTTCTGATGCTGATTGTTGCCGACCATAATAACAAAACCGTTACGGCTCTTCACGTCAACAGAGATACAATTGCAAATATGAATATTCTCGGCGTTGCAGGCGATACGGTAGGCACGGTTAAAAAGCAGATAGCATTGGCTCATACCTACGGAAACGGCAAGGAAATGAGCTGCCGCAACACTGCAGATGCGGTCTCCGAAATGCTTATGGGTATTCAGATAGACCATTATGTTTCCGTAACAATGGATGCCGTTCCCGTCTACAATGATTTTGTCGGCGGCGTGGAGGTAACGGTGCTCGATGATTTTTCGGGCATAGACGACACCCTTGTCAAGGGCGAAACGGTTACTCTGCTCGGAGAGCACGCTCTTCACTATGTCCGTACCCGTTACGGTCTTGAGGACAGCAGTAACTCTGCACGAATGGAGCGTCAGCGCCAGTATATCGAAGCGCTGTATAAAAAGACTCTTGTGTGTATGGAAAACGATGCTTCTTTTGCCGTAAATGCAGGCATTCAGCTTGCGGAATATATTGTTTCCGATTATACGGGCAACGGCTTGCAGGATTTTGCCGAAAGAATTTCGGATTACAGCTTTACGGAGATTTGCGAGCTTGAGGGAAGAAATATCCGCGGCGAGAAGCATATGGAGTTTTATCCGAGCGAGAAATCGGTAAAAGAAACGGTTGCAAAAATATTCTTCGAACCGAAAAACAAATAAAATCATAAGGAAAGGACGTGTGTTGATGAATAAAGCTGATTCCGTCGGCGCAGAAAACAAAGAATACAGCGGAAAAGAATTCAGAAAAATACACGTCCGATCCAAACCCGCATATGACTTTTTTAAAAGGGCTTTTGATTTGGCGGTTGCATTGATAATGCTTGTTGTTCTTGCTGTTCCGCTTGCTGTTATTGCAATCATAATTGTTATTGACAGCCCGGGAGCATCTCCGGTTTACGTTCAGAAGCGTGTGGGTAAAAACGGACGTGAGTTTAATTTCTATAAATTCAGGTCAATGGTTCCGAATGCCGAGTCAATGCTCGATTCCCTTCTTGAGCAGAACGAAATGGACGGTCCTGCGTTCAAAATGAAGGATGATCCCAGAATAACAAGATTCGGTCACATTATCCGTAAAACCTGCATCGATGAGCTTCCGCAGCTTTTAAACGTTATCAAAGGCGATATGAGCCTTGTAGGTCCGAGACCTCCGCTTCCCCGAGAGGTTGCGATGTATGATGAATATCAGAAGCAAAGGCTTTCGGTAACTCCGGGCATCACCTGCTTCTGGCAGGTAACGCCTGATAGAAACACCGTATCCTTTGATGAGTGGATGGAAAGCGACCTCAGATACATAGAAGAACGCAGCATCAAAACTGATTTGATCATACTTTTTAAAACCGTGGGAACGGTTTTCGGTATGGAGGGAATATGAAGGCTCAGAGAAAAAACCGAAAACTGCGTATAGCGATGCTCGGTCACAAAAGAATTCCGTCACGTGAGGGCGGAGTGGAGATTGTTGTAGGTGAGCTTTCGGAAAGAATGGCAAAGCTGGGCCACGACGTGACCTGCTATAACAGAAGAGGACATCACGTAAGCGGAGAGGAATTTGACAGCGAATTTCTCTCCGAATATAACGGTGTCCGCATAAATAGTGTTTTTACCGTTCAGAAGGGCGGGCTTGCCGCTGTAAGCTCGTCCGTTTTTGCTGCAATAAAGGCAGCTTTCGGCAGATATGATGTTGTTCATTTCCATGCCGAGGGGCCGTGTGCCATGCTGTGGCTGCCGAAGCTTTTCGGCAAAAGATGCATTGCAACGATTCACGGCCTCGACCATCAAAGGGCAAAATGGGGAAAATTTGCTTCGAAGTATATTCTTTTAGGAGAAAAATGCGCCGCAAAATTTGCAGATGAGGTTATTGTTCTGAGCGAAAGCGTTCAGTCATATTTCAAAGATACCTACGGGCGTGAAACGGTTTTCATTCCCAACGGTGTGTCTCCCGCGGAGAAAAAGGATGCGGAGGAAATAACGGAGAAATTCGGGTTGAGCCAAAACAGCTACGTTCTTTATCTCGGAAGGCTTGTTCCCGAAAAAGGAATCCGATATCTTCTTGAAGCGTATAAGTCCGTCAAAACCGATAAAAAGCTTGTTATTGCAGGCGGTTCATCGGATACCGCCGAATTTGAAGCGGAATTGAAAACGCTTGCGGCAGAGGACGAAAGAATCATTTTTACCGGGTTTGTTCAGGGAAGAATGCTTGAAGAGCTTTACAGCAACGCATATCTGTACGTTCTTCCGTCGGACCTTGAAGGTATGCCGTTAAGCCTGATGGAAGCGATGAGCTACGGCAACTGCTGCCTTACCTCGGATATTCCCGAGTGCTCTCAGGTGACGGGAGAAAACGGTTTCACTTTCAGAAAATCGGATACGGAGGATTTAAAAAACAAGCTGCAGTTCCTCTGCGATAATTCCGATAAGGTGAATATGTTCAAAGAAACAAGTTCTGAATACATATGCAAAAAATACAGCTGGGATGACGTTGTGAATCGAACTCTTGCGCTTTACAGTGAGCCGTGATATTGAAAAAGGATGAAAACGATGAAGATTTTGTTGGTCAATAAATTTCTGTATCCGAAGGGCGGAGCAGAAACCTATATATTCAATTTGGGCAGCGTTTTATCGTCAAAAGGTCATTCCGTTGAATATTTCGGTTTGCAAAATGAAAAAAACACCGTCGGAAACAGTGCAAGCTCGTATGTTTCCGATATTGATTTCGGTGAAGGAATAAAAAAGAATCTCAGGGCACCGCTCCGTATTATTTATTCATCCGAAGCACGCAGAAAAATCCGCGCTGTTCTTGAGAAATTTCAGCCTGATGTGGTTCATCTCAACAATATCCAGTTTCATCTGACCCCGAGCATAATACTCGAAACAGAAAAATACCGCAGAAAAAGCGGACGTAATATAAAAATAATCTATACGGCTCACGATTTTCAACTTGTTTGTCCGAGCCACGGAATGTTTGATTCCGATATGAAAATCTGCACGAAATGTCTTGACGGAAATTATCTTCACTGCGTCAAGGGCAGGTGCATGAAAAAATCCCTTGCAAAAAGTGTTCTTGCGGCGGTTGACGCCTTTTTCTGGAAAACGGGTAAGGCTTATGATTTCATAGATAAGATTATCTGTCCTTCTTATTTTTTGAAGTCAATGCTTGATACGCAGGAACGGTTTAAAACGAAAACAACGGCAATACATAATTTTGTTGAACCCGTCAGTGCCGTTTACGATAAAGAAGATTATATTTTGCAGTTCGGTCACCTCTCAAAGGATAAGGGAACTCTTACGGTGCTTGAAGCTGCAAAGCGAATGCCTGAAAAGCGGTTTGTTTTTGCAGGCTTCGGAGAGGCGGAAGAAGCGATTGCGCAGGTTCCGAATGCGGAATTTGTCGGATTTAAGACGGGCGATGAGCTTAAAGCCTTAATCGGCAAAGCTGCCTGCAGTGTTTGTTCAAGCGAAATATTTGAAAATTGCCCGTTTTCGGTTATCGAGTCCCAGATATACGGCACTCCCGTTATCGGCTCGGAGCTCGGAGGTATACCCGAGCTTATCAGCGAGAATGAAACGGGATTGATTTTTGAAGCGGGTAATGCGGATGAGCTTGTAAAAAAGCTCCGTTTTCTGCTTGAAACGGAAGGCAAGCTTGAAGAATTCACCGAAAACTGCAAAAAAGCACAGTTTGAAACTGCAGAAACCTATTATGAGAAAATTATGCAGATATACGGAGAATAGCTTATGAAAATATATGAAATCGGAACGGGATATACTCCGATTCCCGCTCAGGTTGCCGCCGCAACGGAAAGCGTTGTGGAGGAGCTGACAAAATCGTATATCGAAATGGGACAGCCCGTAGAAATCATTGATATTTCTTCATCGGAGAGAGCAAAAAACAATCTGCCGATAACCGAGGTCAAAGTTCCCTCTTTTTTCACCAAGGATGACGTAAGCCTTGGTATTATTCATAAAATCAAGCGTGTCGTTTATTCGGTTGCGCTCTCCTTCAGGCTTAAAAAGCTTTTGAAAAGCGAAAAAGAAAAAGCCGTATTGCATTTTCATAATCAGTACAACCTCTTTTTCTTCTTAAAGCTTGTTCCGAAAAAAATCAGAGCAAAAGCAGTTATTGCTTATACAAACCACAACGGTATGTGGAGCAAGAATTGGGATGACGTCAGAGACGTACTTCATAAGCGTTATTTCCAGGAAATATTCGCAATGAAACACGCCGACCTGGTTTTTGTTCTTAATGAAAAAACAGGAAAAAACGTGGTTGAAAATCTTGGCGTTGAAGAAAAACGCGTCATAAGGATTTCCAACGGCGTTAATACGGATATTTATCGTCCTCTGCCTCAGACCGAAACAGAAGAAACAAAGAAAAAATATAAAATCATCGGCAAGAAAGTGATTTTGCAGGTCGGGTCGGTCTATGAGAATAAAGGGCAGGCAAGGGCTGTTGAAATACTGTCTCCCATTCTCAGGAAGCACGGTGACGTTATTTATGCTTACGTCGGCGGCATAGTTTCGCAGGAATATTTTGAATCGGTCGGCAAAACTGCCGAAAAGCTGGGCGTGGGCGACAGGGTTGTTTATCTCGGCACGGTTGCCCCCGGCACTGAAATGAACGAACTGTATAATATTGCGGATATAACGTTTTTTGCTTCGGAATACGAGGGCTTTCCGCTGGTTTGCATTGAGTCCCTTTCTGCAGGAGTGCCCGTGGTTATCTGTTCGGATATTGATATCGATCTCGGCTCAGGCTGTATCGTAACAAGTGAAGAAAAAGCGGAAAATGATATTGAGGAAAAGGTTTTTTCCGATTCCGATGAATATGAAAAGATGTGTTGTTCTGCAAGAAAAAATGCAGAGGATAATTATTCGTGGCAGATAATTGCGCAGAAATATCTGACTGCGTTTATTGAAGGTGAAATTTAATGTCAAAAAAATTAAACGGCACGGTCATCGTTACCTACCGATGCAATGCAAAATGCACGATGTGCAACAGATATAAGGTGCCGTCAAAACCCGAGGAAGAAATAACGGTTGAAACAATCCGCAAGCTGCCTGAAATGTATTTTACCAATATAACGGGCGGCGAGCCCTTCATCAGAGAGGATCTTAAGGATATTGTCCGTGAGCTTTATAAAAAAAGCGACAGAATCGTTATCTCGACCAACGGATTTTTTACCGAAAGAATCGTTGAACTGTGCAAGGAATTCCCTCAGATCGGAATACGCATTTCGATAGAAGGTCTTGAGCAGACCAACAACGAAATAAGAGGTCTTGAGGACGGCTTCAACAGAGGCTACACAACGCTTAAAACCCTCGTTGATATGGGAATGAAGGACGTCGGCTTCGGAATGACCGTTCAGGATAAAAACGCACCTGATCTCGTTCCGCTTTATGACATTTCCGATGAGCTCGGAATGGAGTTTGCAACCGCTTCGCTTCATAACAGCTTTTATTTTGTTGAGTCAAACAATATAATCGATGACCGCCTTATGGTTGCCGAAAATTTTGAAAAGCTCATCAACAAGCTTCTCGATTCCAACAGCCCCAAAAAGTGGTTCAGAGCATATTTTAACCACGGACTGATCAATTACATATTCAGTCAGAAACGTTTGCTTCAGTGCGATATGAGTTTTGACACCTTCTTTATAGATCCATTCGGAGACGTTATGCCCTGCAACGGAACGAAGGAAAAAGAGGTTATGGGAAATCTCAACGAACAGAGCTGGGACGAGCTCTGGAACAGCGAGAAGGCGGAGGCTGTCAGGAAAAAGGTGCGAAGCTGTGACCGTAACTGCTGGATGATCGGCTCGGTTTCGCCTGCGATGCATAAATACATATGGGTCCCTGCTCTGTGGGTCATCAGACATAAATTCCTTCGCTTTTTCAGCAAGAAAAAGTATTCTATGTATGAAAATAAGATTGTTCGCGATTACCGTGACGGAAAAGTTACCAAGGAACAGCTTGATGCGTGTTCAACCTGTGAAAGGTGTGCCGGGAAGTAACGGCAGTTTGGAGGCATAATGCTGATAATTTCAAATTCTTTAAGCAATATTTCTGACGAAGGCTGTCTCAAGGTTGCGGCAAGCCTTGTGAGCAGGATCAAAAAAGCTGCGCCCGAAACGCTTGTCATTACTTATGACAGAAAATCAGAGCTGTCTGACGTTCATCTTGAAATTAATAAGCTTATGCTCAGCAAAGAACTGTTTTCCCTGCTGCACAAGTGCAAAGAAGAAATAATCTATATTCCGTTTCCTGCAAGAACCTTTGCAACCGCGTTGAGGGTTTTCATTCTGTCACTTTATACAAGAAACAAACTGAAGGTTATTTCGGTTATGAAATACCGTACGGGATTTGTTTCAAAAATCCTTTTGCGTCTCAGCGGTGCGGATTTTGTCGTTTTTTCAAAGGAAGCGGAAGAGTTTTATAATGCCATAGTCGGAGAAAAACGGGTTTCCTATTTAAAAACGGGAGTGGATACTCATAAATTTGTTCCCGTTTCCAAAGAAAAAAAGGAAGAACTTAAAGAAAAATACGGCTTGGATTCGAGATCCGTCATTCTTCACGTCGGTCATCTTAACCGAGGAAGAAACGTTGCTCAGCTTATGAAGCTTGATAAAAAATATCAGATTTTGCTTGTTTTGAGCACGCTCACCAAAAACGAAAATGATACTGAACTCGAAAACGAGCTTCGGAAAAATCCGAATATAAGAATAATTGACGAATATATTCCCGATATTGAAGAGATATATCAGCTTGCGGATGCTTATTTTTTCCCCGTTGTTGAGCAGGGGAAATGCATTGACGTGCCGTTGTCGGCTATGGAGGCGGCATCGTGCAACAAGCCCGTAATCACAACGGGTTACGGAGAAATGAAGCAATTCAGAGGGATGGATGGCTTTTATTTTATCGAGTCTTTTGACGAAAAAGACCTCAATGCTCTGATAGAAAAGGCACTGTTCCGAGAAGATGCGCATTCACGCAGCTCGGTTCTGGATTATGATTGGAATAATGCCGTTATGCGTTTAACAGAAGAATGAAAGGAGAGCCGCAGTATGAATCAGCCGTTGGTTTCGGTTATTATACCGATTTATAATGCCGAAAAATATCTTGACAGATGCATAACCTCGGTTGTTAATCAGACCTACGGCAATCTTGAGATAATTCTTGTTGATGACGGCTCGTCCGATAATTGCCCTTCAATATGCGATGAATGGGCAAAGCGTGATAAAAGGATAAAAACCGTCCATAAGAAAAACGAAGGAGCAGGTTTTGCCAGAAATGCAGGCATAGATAAAGCAAACGGAGGTTACGTTCTCTTCGTTGACAGTGACGATTATATCGATTTATCTGCCGCAGAAAAATGCGTTGAAGCATTCAAAAAGGATAACTCCGACATAGTTATGTTCGGCAGGGTAGAGGTGAAAAGCAACGGCGAAACCAAAAACAAGCCGATTGTTACCGATAAATATTTTTTTGACGGTGAAGAGGTTATGCAAGACGTTCTTCCCGGGTTGTTTATAAGCGAAAAAGGCTTCGGCGTCGGTGTTTGCGGAAAAATGTTTAACCTTGCGATGATAAAGGAAAACGGCATAAGATTCCGTTCGGAGCGTGAAATTCTTTCGGAGGATGCGTGCTTTCTATTGGAAATCTTTAAATATATCAATTCTGTTTCGCTCCTTGATGAGAATTTTTATTATTATTTTCAGAATGCAAATTCGTTTTCAAGAACGTACAAAAAGAATTTACCTGAAATGAACGGCAGGTTTCTCAGCTACTGCTTAAATGTGTGTGAAAAATACGGTTATTCGGAAAAGACTGTCAGACACATAAAAGCAAGATATCTTATTTATGCTCTCACCGGTATGAAGCAGATGGTATTGGCTGATATTCCGTTCAAAGAGAAAATAAGCCTGCTCGCAGAGCAGCACCGCAGCAAAACACTTACAGAATCGGTTACAGATGATGTTTTAAGTCTGGCAAACAGGAATTCAAGAATATTCTGGAAATTATTCAGAAACAAGTGCTTCGGCATTTGCTGTCTGATGCTGTTATATAAAGCACATTAACCATTGGTTACGGAGGAAAATTATGGCCGCAAAACGGTTGGGAATAATCAGAATAAAGAAGCGTACGGTGCCTGAATGGCTTACGTATCTTATTATCGTTTTTCCGTTTTTAATGGGATTTCTGATTGAATTTTCAGGGCTGCCTTCTTTTGTGAAGTATGCAGTTGATGCTTCTTACGTTCTGGCTTTTCTGTTTCTGATATCCAAAAAGCAAGCGCTGCTGGATAAAAAGATTCTTCCCTTCTTTATCTTTACGGTTGTGTTTTTGGTTTACACCCTTTTAATACACGTGCTTAATTTTCAGTCTCCGTTTTATTATCTGTGGGGATTCAGGAATAACTTCAGATTTTTTATTGCATTTATTTTATTTTCGGTGTTTTTCGAAGAAGATGATTTGAAAAACTGCTTCAAAATAATGGACGTGCTGTTTTGGGTGAATGCAGTTGTTTCTGTTTTTCAGTTTGCTGTTATGGGCTATGAGCAGGACCATCTGGGCGGCATTTTCGGCGTTGCGAAGGGCTGCAACGCCTTTACCCTGATTTTCTTCAGCGTTGTTATAAGCAAATCGGTTTTAGCCTTTATGAGCAGAAACGAAAATCCGATTTTATGCTTTGCTAAATGCGGCGTATCGCTTATTGTTGCGGCGATGGCAGAGCTTAAGGTTTACTTTATTATTTTCCCGTTTATTCTTATTGTTTCGGCGTTGATAACAAGATTTTCATTCAGGAAGCTTTCCCTGATGCTTGTGTCTGCGGTTATGCTGATTCTGGCAAGTATAGTCATCACAACGATTTTTAAGGATGACGATATAATTTCAATTGAAGGTCTGATAGAGACAATAACCGCAACAAACTATTCAACCGCAGAGGATTTGGGCAGATTTTTTGCTATTCCGACAATTTCACGCAATATTCTCACGAAACCGTGGGAAAAGCTTTTCGGTCTCGGTCTCGGAAACTGCGACACCTCATCTTTTGCTATATGCAACACTCCGTTCTATATAAGCCACTCATATCTTCACTATGAATGGTTTTCAAGCGCAATAATGTTCCTCGAAACCGGATACGTCGGTCTGATTATTTATTTATCGTTTTTTGTTATGTGCTTTGTTCTGGCAAGAAAAAGGATGAAAAGCGGGTTATCAGACGAGCTTTATTGTCAGATAAGTATGATCGCATCGCTGATTTGTATTATTATGTTTTTCTATAACTCGGCATTGAGAACGGAAGCCGCATATATTTCTTTCTTTGCTCTGGCATTGCCGTTTTCGGGCGGAGAAAAGCAAAGTCAGCAGGGCGTTCGGGATAAATAACTTTCATTATGGATGTTGGTGAAGAATGAACTTTGGCAAGGTTTTTAACAATGCAAAGTGGATAATTCTCTGCAAGATAATTCAGTCGGCATTGCAGCTTGTTGTGGGTATGCTGTGTGCACGCTATCTCGGTCCGTCAAACTACGGGCTTATAAGCTATGCCGCATCAATTGCCGCTTTTGCAACGCCCGTTATGCGTCTCGGATTCAACGCAACCCTTGTGCACGAGCTTGTTGAAGCTCCCGAAAAAGAGGGCGAAATAATGGGAACCTCCCTTGCAATGAATATTCTTTCAAGCGTATTGTGTATGGGCGGAGTTGCGCTTTTCGTTATGTTTGCGAATGCAGGCGAAAAAGAAACCCTGCTGGTCTGCGTCCTTTATAGCTTATCACTGTTTTTTGCGGCGATAGAAATGATACAGTATTGGTTTCAGTATAAGCTGCAGTCGAAATATTCCTCGCTGATTATGCTTGCCTCTTATATATTCGTTTCGGCTTACAGAATATATTTGCTTGTTGCTTCAAAAAGCGTTTATTGGTTTGCGGTTACACACTCGATTGAATACGGAATAATCGGAATAACGCTGGTATTTCTGTATATGAAGAAATTCAAAGGCAGATTCTCGTTTTCTTTTTCTGCGGCCAGAAGTATGTTTTCACGCAGTAAGCACTATATCCTTTCTTCGCTGATGGTCGTTGTGTTTCAGAATACAGACCACATAATGCTCACAACGATGATAAGCGATGAGGAAAACGGATTTTATACCGCCGCAATCACAACGGCAGGCGTTATACAGTTTGTTTATACCGCCATCATCGATTCTTTCCGACCGATGATTCTTTCGGGCAAAAAAGAAAATTCCCCCGATTATAAAAAACTCATATCAATGCTGTACTGCATAATAATTTATTTGTCTTTGGCTCAGAGCATAGTTTTCTCGGTTTTTTCAAAGCTGATTATTTCGATGCTTTACGGCGAGGGCTATATGGCATCCGTTCCCGTTTTGCGTATCCTGATATGGTTTCTTGTTTTTTCTTATATGGGAACGGTCCGCAACGTCTGGATTCTTGCCGAGCAGAAACAAAAATATCTTTGGATAATAAATCTTTCGGGTGCGGCATTCAACATAATACTTAATGCTGTTATGATTCCTTATTGGGGCGCCTGCGGTGCTGCGTTTGCATCGCTTTTGACCCAGTTCTTTACAAACTTTGTTCTCGGATTTATTATGAAGCCTATTCGTGAAAACAATATTTTGCTTCTTAAGGGCATAAATCCTGCTTTCGTTATAAAGGAAGGCAAAAATATGCTTGAGTTACTGAAGAACAGGAATAAAAATAAAGAGGAAGCTGACGCAAACTGATTTCAGGAGTTTAAGAAAATGGAAGAAAATAACAATATAGTTTTTGATTCCCAGGAAGATAATGTTACGGGAATCAATCCCGATGAGGGTGAAGGTGCTCACTCATCGCATACCCATGGCGGCTCCCATCACAGCCATCACCATCATCATCACTCACACCACCATTCTTCAAGTAAAAGAAGAAAAAATAAAAAATTAAATAAATTCATAAAGCGAAACAAGTTTAAAATTGCAAACGTCTTTATAGCGGTTTTATTTGTCGGTATACTGGTTGTTCTCGGCGTACTGATTGATACCAACAAGCATCTCAGCGATAAAGATTCAACCGACACGTCAAACGGAGAAGTCCTGACCGAGGATGTAATTCAGATAGAAATTCCTTTGTTTGACGAGGACATTCTGATTGTCGGTCCTGCCGTAAAAGCATATGCCGATGCAGACAGCTCCGTTCAGGCGGTCAGCATATATAATGACTATATTGCACTCGGTCAGCTTGACGCAGGCTTGCCCGTAACCTTGTATTATAATATAAAAGGTATGCCTGCCGGCTGCAGTGTTAAGGGCTCAAAGATTCTGGTTTCTGAAAACGAGGATTTTTCTTCATCAAACGTCTATTCTCTGTCAGCGGATGAAACAAGGAAAGATGTTTATCACCTCAAGACAAATATTCAGTATTATTATCGCATAGACGTTTCGCTTTCAAACGGAACACAGACAAGTGTTTCGGGAAGCTTTAAAACTGCAGACACACCGAGATTTCTCTCTGTTGACGGGGTAAGAAATATGAGAGATATCGGCGGATACAAAACCGTAAACGGAAAGACGGTCAGGCAGGGAATGCTTTACCGCAGTACGGAGCTTGACGGTAAGGTTGAGCCGAGATTTGCGATAACTCCTGAAGGACGCGACGATATGCTCAGCATTCTGGGCATACGCACCGATATGGATTTGCGCAGTGCAAAGGATAACCCCGACGGCACTGATGCTCTCGGCGCAGGTGTAAAGCATAATTATTACGGTGCTCCCATGTATGGCGAGGCATTTACCGAAGAAGGAAAGGCGGCAACCAGAAAAGTTTTTGCCGATTTGGCAGATAAGAATAATTACCCCGTTTTGATGCATTGCACTCACGGTATGGACCGCACGGGAACGGTTTGCTTTTTGCTTGAAGCGGTTCTCGGAATGAGTGAAGAGGATATGATGAAGGACTATCAGTTTTCGTCTCTTTGTCACGGCAAGCTGTGGGGATTGAATGAAATGAACGAGTTCATAGGAAGGCTGAAGGCGTATGATGGCGCTACAATGCAGGAAAAAGCTGAAAGCTACCTGATTTCAACCGGTGTAACAGAAGCTGAAATCGCCGCAATTCGTGAGATTTTTCTTGAAAACTGAATTCGGTACACTGCACTCCGACCAAACAATAAAGCCTACGAAAAAACTGAAGTGATGAAATAATGGCAGACGAAATGCCTGCCATTATTTTTATGCCAAAACAGGAATAAAGAGAAGATTGTATGATATATAATCAAGTGGTTGTATATACGGAGCATTGACTTTTCGGGGGTTTTTATGTATAATTACTGTCGTATTAAAACGTAAGGAGAGGATTATCCGATGAAAAAGATTAAAATTCTGGTTGCCGCTGCCCTTATATGCACAATGATTCTGAGTTTATGTGCTTGCAGCATCAAGAAAGAGGACGTTACGGGCTCCTGGAGCTCAACTTATAATTATCAGGGTGAGGATTACGCCTGCACCTTTACCTTATCGGAAGACGGCGATTATCATTATATTCTTTTCAAAAACGGTGTTCTGAGCACCATCGAGGACGGAACTTTTGAAATAAAAGGCAAAAAGGTTCTTCTCTACAGAAACGGCGATAAGGGCGTTTCAAGAACGTACAAATCCGAGGGAGAGGTTCTTGTCAATAACGGCCACGAATTCTCCAAGGGTGAGCTTGATATGTCTCTCTTCGAGTTTTAATCAGGAACTAAAATCAAAAACAGCGGAGCAAAGGCTCCGCTGTTTTCTTTATATCAATACGTATGTTTCATCAGCTTTAGTTTCAAACGAAACGGTGTCGCCATCTTTTGAGAAGGAGATTTCGGCGTTATCCGATTCTCTTATCACCTTTTTGATATCGGAGCATTCAACCTTGCACTCTCTGCCTCTGAGGCTCTTGATTTTAAGGGAGGTTATCCGTCCTTTTTCAAGAGATGAGGAAACGAGAAATGCGCCGTCTGCACGCAGATTTTCAAATGACGCATCCGACTTTTTATCCCAGCAAGGAAAAAGCCTGATGATGCCCTCATAGCCCTGCAGAAGCATTTCGTTAATTGTTGCAGGCACCGTTGTCAGATGCTCGATTCCGCCGCCGTGGTGGCGGAAAAGTCTGTTGGGCATACCGAATTCTTTGATATTCTGCTTTAATCCTTCGACAATAAAGTGGGGGTCAACGCCGATTCTTGCGCCTGCAGGCAGATAAGAATTCGAGCCGTTGTCGTCAAGACGCCTGTCATTGATGAAATAGGTGTTTCGTGCGATTCTGAGCAGCTTTTCGCCCGACGAAAATCCGATTTGCGATGCAGGGTAAATATGCTGAAGTCCGACGGTGTTTTCGTCTCTCCAACGGATGCCGCGCTTGGAGTAGCGGAAGCATTTTTTGCCCTTTTTGATAAACGTGGGGAAATCGCTCAGATTTGCAATTATATCCTCCCACAAGGAGTATTTTTCGGGATTCAGCTTCAGCTCTTTCGCCATATCGTAAACCGCATTGAAAAGCAGCTTGACAAGTCCGAGAGAGTTGATGGCGTTTACCGCTTCAATCTGACCCTTGTGGGTAATGTATCTGAATTTTTCGCCTCTGTAATAGGGGATTTCGTGTGCGGCATCGTTTTTGATGAAATATCTGCCGTTTTTCTTAACGAGATAATCCTCCCAGAAAGCGGCGGTATTCAGCACGAAATCATAGTAGTTTTCAAGCGCATATTCCTTGTCGTAGGTTGAAAACCAATGCATTATCGGGATTACGCAGGCATAGGCGGCATGGCTTTTTTGGCCGAGGAAAAGCACGCCGTGCTCCTTGCAATCCTCCTGAGAGAAAACGTCAAGCGCCTTTGGACCGAAGCTGACAGGGAAGGCGTAGCCTCTGCATCCGAAAAACCCCGCAAACTTTTTCGCATTTTCAGCCATATCGTTGACGGGTACCATATAGCCGTCAAAAAGCTCGGGATGGTTTGCGGAGAAGATGCAGTAATAGGGCGCTTCATAGTTGTAATTCATATGATAATCTCCTGCCCAGGGGAAGAAATCATCGGTTATAAAGTTGCCGAAAAGTCCGGGCGGAAACTTTTTGTTGCCCATACAGCCTGCGAGGTGGTAAAGGCTCGAGTTATAGTAGCTTTCGATTTCCTTATCCTCGATGGTAACCTTTGAGGCAGAGAAGAAATTCTTCCATTTTTCCTCAGTTTTTGCCTTATCAGCATCATAGCTGCAGCCCAGAGCCATATCCATACCTTGGCTTTGATAATCGTCAGCATCAAAATTGGTGACAACGGAAATGCCGTAGCGTGCAATTCTGAAGCCGTCGGCATTGCGTGAATCAATCTCACGCAGGCAAAGGGTTACTGCAGTTTCGTGCTCAACGTTGCTGATGAATTTACGTACGAAGCATCTGATTCCGTTGCTTTCGCAGACGGAATTATCGGAATTGCAGGTGTCGGAAATTTCAATTTCAACTGTGGGATTTTTTTCTGACTCGGGTGTTTTGATTTCGAAACAAATCAGATTTTCGGGAGCAATAAAAAATTCGATTTCCGCATTGGCGAAGCGGCACTCAAGAAGCCCCTTATCGAAATACTGCTTTACGTTATATTCGGATAAATCAACGTTTCCGATTCGCAGGTGACCGACTGATTTTATGCCGCCGTCATTGCGTGCACCGGGAGTGAATTTCCAGAAGTCACACTTTGATATATGAAGCAGGAGACCGTTTTCGTCGTTATCAAAAACAACGCCGAGGTCGCCGTTGCTGCAAAACGCACCTGCAGGAATTTTATAGAGAATTTTGCCGTCAACAGTATTGACGGGTGCGGACGTTATTTCGTTAAAATAAGTGTTCACCATATTATCAGCCTCCGATACAGTATTATAAATGTTTCGGCGTATTAAATCAAGAGAGATAAAAAATACCGTCGGACAAATTTATTGCCCGACGGTGAAGTTGTTAACAACGCTTATCTTAATTCAAATTCATATCCGAAAAGAGTATAGGTGAGGGGGTTGTCTGATTCGGCGATTTCCTTGGGAACAATCATATATGCACGGAATTCATACTGATTTTCCTTAAGCTTTTCCAATCTTATGCCGTTGGGAAGCTCCTGCCATACGCCTTTTTCGCTTACTCTGTAAGCAAGATTGCCGTCAGAGTAATCATAGTCCTTGTCATAGGTGAGTTTGCCCACGTCATCAATGGTTTTATCGTCATCGGAAACGTTTTTGGCGGTGTATGATATGAAAACGATGGTATCGTCGGTGCTTTGAGGCACAAGGCCGTGAGCAAGCTTATATGCATCCAGGGTGGCATATCTTCCGCCGATGTTGCAGTTGTTTTCGTCAAGGGGCTTCCAGAAATCGTCGTTTGCGCCGCCCCAGCCGTCAATAGCATCGGCAAATTCAACGGCATTCAACGTGAATTCAACGCCTGTATTAGACGTATAGGTTTCTCCGATTACGGCTTTCTTTGTACCGAAGCAGCCCGAGAAGCTGAGGATAAGTGCAATGCACAAAACAAGGGATAATGCTTTTTTCATTTGTATCAACCTTTCTGTGATATAAAAATGTATTACAATAGTATTCTTATTGTAATATACATTTCGTTTTGTGTCAACAGTAAAATGTATATTGAGGTGATATAAATGAGCGGTAATACTTTAAAAATCAGAAAACGCGGAGAGGATGGCAACAAGGTTATATCCGTAAGGATAAAAGAGGATTTGTTGAATGAACTGGACAGAATATCAAAAGAAAGCAATTATTCAAGAAATGAGCTGATAAATTTAATATTGAGATACGGAATAGATAATCTGGAGATTATACAGTAAAGGGGCTGTCTTAACAGACAACCCCTTTAGGCTTGTTATTTGACTTTTGTGAGAGTGGTTTGTGTTCCGTCACTATCAACCAGAATAAGTTTGTCGCCGTCAAACTCATAGGTGTAGCTGAGGGTTTGCTTAAGGAGAGCGGTGTCAGTAACTATAACAAGATTGGTCTCGTCAATGGTGTAGGTTGTTGCAATATCAAAGCCGAAAAGACCGGAGATTGAGCCCGTTTTGTCTTCGTTGAAGGTGTATGTTGTTTCGGTTACGACACCTGAATCAAGGATGTTTGTTTTTGCTGTCCATTCACCAACGATTGCCTTTTCAAAAAGGACACCCTGGCAGCCGCAAAGGCAGCCGAGAACGAGACAGAGAGCAACTGCTGCGCAAATAATTTTTTTCATAATAATCCTCTTTTCGTTTTAAATTAAACTGTAATATCTATACTGAAATAATAATACGTAAACATAAAAAAATCAACTTTTTTATTCAAAATAAAATTCTTTCATATCGTCAAGACGAAGAAGCATGGGATTCAGGCCGAGACCTGCGCCGACGTCGATATCAATCCAGGTGTCGGTCGAAAGAGCTCTGCCTTTATATTGCTCGCCGAAAAAGACCGTCGGAGTATGTCCGAAAACGGTTGTTATATCATCAAAATATCTGTCCGCGAGAGTAGGTCTGGTCCAGATGAGCTCCGAGGCGGAATATTCCGAGAGCTTTTTGCTTTCGCTGAATCTGCCAAGACCGCTGTGCACAAGAATGAAATCCCTGTTGTTCACCGTCAGGGTTTCATAAAGAGGTGCTTCTCGCATATATTCAAGGATATATCTTATTTCAGCCTGCCTCGTCGAAGAAAGCGCATTGAGAGTGGGTTGGGCACTGTTTGACGCCCATGTGAGGTACGTGTTAAGCTTTGTGCCCGTAAGTCTGTCAATGGATTCCTCGGTGATTTCATCAAAAAGGAATTCGCAGGCAAGCATCATAGCCTCGTGATTGCCGAGGATGAGCTGCGCATTCGGCTTGGACATCAGCCATTTTAGGATTCTGATGCCGTCGGGGCCTCGGTCAATAACGTCGCCGAGGACGTAGAGAAAATCATCGTCTGAAAAGCTGACCTGCTCAAGATACCCTTTGAATTTATCAAGCGAGAATCCGTGAAGGTCGGATGTTACGTAAATCATAATTACCCTCCGTATGTTTATATATGATACAACAAACTGAAAAATTAATCAATATGTGTTGACAACAAAACCGCAGAGACAGGCTCTGCGGTCGGAAAAAGGCGGCAGGATAAAGAGGAAAATGAGAAAAGTGAAAGAGAGTGTAAAATAAAGCGTGAAAGGTTTTATGCAGCCGCCTTTTGTCCCGAAAATTATGCCGCATCGTTTGTAGAAACAATGCGCAGGATTACGGGCTCGGGGTCAGGTGTGACGGTGTCGAAATCGGAGTCGCAATCCTCGAAGGGTACGTCTGTGTCATCGCCGAGAAGGAATTCGTAAATGTAATCTAAAATCTTCATATTCATTTCTCCTTTGGTTTTGTTTACATCTACATTATAGCGGTGCATATGTCCCAAAAAACGGACTTTTACCCATAAAAACAAAAAAACTCCCGATTTTTCGGGAGTCTGAAATCAGAACATCATAAACACCGTTGCGGCAAATGCAACCAGTGCTGCGATAACCGTTTTTGCAGAGGGCTTTTCTTTGCGGATGATGCTGACGGCGGTCGAGAAAAACATTGTTCCGCCCGTAACAATCGGAAACTGAACGGATGCGGGAAGGGTTGTGAGAGCAATCAGGCAAAGGAGGTTGCCGATGCCGTTGCAGCCTGCATAGCCTGCGAGATATCCGAGCTCTTTGAGAGAAACGATTGTGATTTTTTTGTTGACGATAAGCTGGAATGCTACGCAGAAGATAACCACGCAGATGTTGACCGATGCCATAAAGCTGAAGCTGTCAACGGCAAGCTCTGGCTTCGTCTGGTGAATTGTTGAAACAACGCCGACAAGACCGTTGAGAACAAAAACAGCAAGGTAATATTTCATATTTCCTTTGTTTTTATTGCCTTTTTCAAAGCTCATTGCCGTTGCGATGCCGATAAGGATAACGCAGATTATTTTTGTAACGGTAAATCCTTCGTTGCGGAATATCACTCCGTATGCAAGGGGAAGAAGCATACCGCCGAGCATTGCAAAAATCGAAAAAACAGAGAGATTTGCGGTTTTGAACGCCTTGAGGCTTGAGAAGCTGTAGCCGAGCACAACTGCGGCGTAAATTGCCGCCATCAGTATCGAAAACCACGTTGCGCGGAGCTTGAAGCCGTTTAGAACAAGCATTATCAGAAACGAGATTCCGTGCATATAGAGGGAGAGAGTAACGGCGGAATCCGTGCCGTCGCCCCTGATTTTCTGATATTGCTGATTGAATAAAAACTGCAGGGCAAACAGCAATGCCGATGCCGCAAGCATACCGTATTCCATATAAAGCACCTCCGATAATCTACCAATCATTTTATCAGCAAGGCTGATATTTGGCAATGTTTATTTTTACTAAAAATATGTTGTTTTTATGCAGTTGATTTATCGGAGGAAAATGGTATAATTACACTATAATCAGATGAAATGAGGCGCAAAAATGGAAATTGCGGTTGCGGTTATATGTGCCGTTGCTTTTTTGGCGGCAGTGCTTGTGATAAGAACGTTTGCCGTCAGGCTGAAGGCACGCAAGCCTTCGGCAGAAAAAGAACATATTTCTGCTGAAATGCAGGCTGAATATGCGGCAAGGCTCGGCGAAATGATAAGGTGCGAAACGGTTTCCGTTAAGGGAAGCTACGATGATACGGAGTTTGCAAAGCTCCGTGAAACGGTTGCAAGGCTTTTTCCGAGGGTACACGACGTTGCAGAGAAAATGATCTTCGGTGACGACTGCTGGATTTACAAAATCGAAGGCAGGGATAAGTCGAGAAATATTATGCTTATGTCGCACCACGACGTTGTGGCGGTGAGGGGTGAATGGGAGCATCCCGGCTTTTGCGGAGAAGTATTCGGAGATGAAATCTGGGGCAGAGGTACGGTTGACACAAAAACCTCGCTTTTTGCCGAATTTCAGGCACTTGAGGAGCTTCTCTCGGAGGGCTTTATACCCGAAACCAATCTGTGGATAGGCTCGTCGCACAACGAAGAAATTCTGGGCAACGGGATTCCTCTTGCGGTTGAATATTTTAAGGAGCAGGGGATTGAATTTGAAGCGGTGCTCGATGAGGGCGGCGGAATAATCGACCCTCCGCTTGACGGAATCAAGCCGAAATGCGCAATGATTGCCGTGCACGAAAAGGGCAGGAGAGCACTTATCTGCACGTTAAAGCAGGGCAAGGCGAAAAACAGCCTTGCCGCAAATACCGATACTGCGGTTTCGCTTATGGCAAAATTCATAAACGAGGTCAACAAAAGCAAAATTTTCAAGCGCAGACTTTATCCTGAGGTCAGAGCGATGCTTGAGCAGTTAAGCCCTTACACTCCGTTTGCATTCAGCGTTGTTTTTTCAAATCTGTGGCTCTTTGCTCCGATAGTCAGGGCGGTTATGCCGAGAATCAATCCGATGGCAGGTGCGCTTGTCGGCACGAACTGTTATTTCACGGAGATAAGCGGAAATCAGACCGACAAAACCTGCTCGGTGCGTGCGTTTTTTCGCAATATGAGCACCGCAGATTTTGAAAAGGAGCTTGAAAAATTCAGGGAGATTGCGGCGAAATACGGCATTGAAATTGAAGAAGGCGACTGCAATGAGAGTTTTGAGCCTGCCGATATGAATCACAAAAATTTTGCTTACACAAGAGAGTGCATTGAGAAGATTTTTCCGCATACGGTCAGCGCCGCTTACGTCCTTGCCGCAGGCACCGATGCAAGGCATATGACGCAGGTTTCGCCCTGTGCTCTGCGGTTTGCGCCGATAGAAATGACGGCACAGCAATTCAACAGCGTACACAACGAAAACGAAAACATAGCCGTTAAATCCGTAGCCAACGCAGTTGCTTTTTACAAATATTATATTGAGAATTACAGATAAACCGAAAGAGCAGCATCAAACGATGCCGCTCTTTTTATTTTTTATAAATTTTATTAAAGAAAATATCATCATTATTGCTATCGCATAGCCGAGGGCATACCACAGGTATTCCGCGTGCCAGACATCAAAAGGCTCGGGGTTTGCTAAAGTGCCTTCGGGGCCGCTGTAGGTCCAGCCGGTGTAATGACACTCGGATGCGATAAAGGCGGAAGGAATCATCAGAGTGTTGCGGATTCCCGAGAAAATAAATTCTTTTCTTTCGGATTTATTGCGCACGGCAATGATAACAAAAAATATGACGCTTGCCGCAAGACATCCGATTCCGAGAACGGCAGGGATTAATGACGGGGTAAAAGCCGTGTCCGAATGAGGATTTGTGTCGAAATACGGGGCAATTATAAAGAGTATACCGGCAAGCACCGTCAGACCAATCTGGATGAACGACATTTTTGATTTTTTGGTAAGTTTCGGTGCGGAAACGTTTCTTCGTTTGCCGACAATCATATCAGCGACGGTTTTGCCGAATCGGAAATATACAAATAGCAGAACAAAAGCAATAATCGGAAAAAATGACGTCAGATAGCTGTCAAAGCTCAGAACACTGTGCTGATAATCGGATGAGACTATTATCATCGGTAGTGAAAGTGAAACAACGGACAAAACCGTAAAAAAAGACGTGAAAGAAAGCTTTCCGATTGTTTTTTCGTGTTCTACGAAATAAGCATCGCTGATTTCAGATAAAAGCTCGCTGCTGCGAACATCCTTTGCCTTTGTTATTCCGAGAACGGTGATTGCGAAGGCGCATATTTCAAAAAGGAGCATAACCGAAAAACCGATAACGGGTCGATATGCCCCGTAAGAAATGCCGAACATACAGACGAGTCCGATAACGGAGACGGCAAGGGAAATATAAATCATTGTTCTGAAGCCGGAAACCGTTCTCCCGATCAGGGCTTTAATCTGCTTTTCGGTTTTGTTTTTTTTCTGTTCGGTGTCAGGTGCGGAATTCAGACGTTCTCCTCTCAACAGCTCGTCGCAGGTCACTCCGAACATCTCCGCAATAGCAGGAATGAGAGTGATATCGGGTGAGCATTCGTCTCTTTCCCAACGGCTTACGGCTTTGTTGGAAACGTTCAGGCGGTCTGCCACCTCCTGCTGAGTCATTCCGTTGGCTTTTCTTAATGCGGCGATGAATTGTCCGATAGTGTTCTTTGTCATAAACACCGCCTCCTTTCATCAATATTCTATCAGAATGTCAGAAAAAATAAAGCCCGTAAAGCGGAAATTACTCTCGCAAAACGGGAATTTGATGATTTAAAACAAAAGGCACACGGTTTGTCCGTGTGCCCCCCATTTTTATACTCAGCCGATTTTGCTTACGAAGTCGATAACAGCGGAGAAGATATCGCCGATCATTGTGCTGACGGAAGCCATATCTTTGCCTGTAAGCTGTTCAACAAGTGAAAGCACGTATGTGGGGATATCGCTGAGAACTGCAAGAATTGCGAGCATAGTAAAAATCTCCTTTCCCAAAATTTTTTATAACACGGCATTTGCCGGAGTTATCGGTGTGATTTTACTTGTAATCCTTCATATATTCGCCGTGAGCTTCAATGAGCTCGTCAACCATAGCCTTGATTTCGTCAATCGAAAGCTCTGCGGCGGTATGAGGTTCAAGCATAGCAGCCATATAAATATCTTCACGCTTTCTGGTGACGGCTGCATTGATTGTCAGAAGCTGTGCGTTGATATTTGTCATATTCATTGCCGCAAGCTGAACGGGAAGTCTGCCGACGTGGCAGGGATTGCAGCCTCTGCCGTCGATGAGGCAGGGTACCTCTACGCAGGCGTCTGCAGGCAGGTTATCGATAAGTCCCGTGTTGAGAACGTTACCGCCGATTTTATAAGGATTGCCGGTAACGATAGCTTCCATAATGTAGGATGCATATTCGCCTGAACGCTCGTGTGTGATTTTGCCGTCGGCAAGGATTCTTTCTTTTTCTTCCTTCCAGCCTTTTATCTGATTGATGCAGCGGCGAGGATATTCGTCAAGCGGAATATTGTATCTTTCGATCAGCTCGGGGTATTTCGATTTGATATAGAAGCAGTTGTATTCCGAGTTATGTTCGCTGGATTCGGTGCAATAATAGCCGAAATTCCTGATATATTCGAATCTGACCATATCGCTGTGCTTTTCAGAGGCGTTCTTTTCCGCAGCTCTGCGGCGGATTTCGGGATAGAGGTCAACGCCGTCCTTATCCTGAATTTCAAGCAGCCAGCCCATATGGTTGATGCCTGCGATGAGCTCTTTTCTGCCTTCGAGCTTGTCTTCCATACCGAGAGAGGTGAGAAGGTCTCTTGAGCAGCTCTGAACGCTGTGGCAAAGACCGATGGTCTTGATTTTGGTATATCTCTGCATATAGCCCCCAAGGATTGCCATGCGATTTGTATAGTTGAGGAACCACGCATCGGGGCAGACCTCTTCCATATCATTGGCGAAATCCTGAAGAACGGGAATCGTTCTCAGACCTCTCATAATACCGCCGATACCGAGTGTGTCGGCAATAGTCTGACGCAGACCGTATTTCTTGGGAACTTCAAAGTCAATAATTGTGCAAGGGTCATAAAGACCGACCTGAATTGCGTTAACAACGAAATCAGCTCCGCGAAGAGCATCCTTTCTGTTTTCGACGCCGCAGTATTTTTCGATTTTTGCGCGTCCTTCGTTTACGTTGTTGTTGATTGCGCTGATGATGATGTAGCTGTCTTCAAGTCTTTCGGAATCAATATCGTAAAGGGCAATAACACTGTCGCGAAGTGCAGGTGTGCACATACAGTCACCGAGAACGTTTCGTGCAAAAACGGTGCTTCCGGCACCCATAAATGTAATTTTAGGCATAGTTATAACTCCTTTCAGGTCGGAATCAGCATAGTTAACTATTATAACTATACCACAAAATCGGCGTTTTGACAATAGACTTTACAAACAATATATATTCTGCTAAAATATTGTTTAAGAAAAGGAGGAAATCAGAATGAAAAAAATTCTTTCAGTTTCAATGGCAATCGTTATGCTTCTTCAGGTGTGCGTTTTTGCGTTTGCGGATTTTAACGCACCTGCTCTCACAAAGCCTGAATGGGATGAGCTCTACGGTTCACTCAAAGATGACAACACTCTGCCTATGCTTTGCGTCGGCGCAAACGAGAGTGAGGTCGGTCTTTGCTGGCACGCAGACAAAAACACCGCCGTTGCGCAGGTCAGACTTGCTGACAACGCTGAGATGAACGGTGCGGAAACCTTTACGGGCAATGTAACCGAAGCTGAAAACGATGAGCAGGTCGTCTGCCGTGTTACGGTGACGGGTCTTAAGGAAAATTCAACCTATTATTATCAGTGGCATACCGATAACGGCTGGAGCGAAAGCTGCAAATACGAGACCAAATCCTTCGGCAACCACAAGGCACTTGTAATCGGCGATATTCAGATTGGCGGTCAGACGGAGTCAACCGAAGTGCAGTCGCAAAACGGCTATACCTGGAACAGTGTTCTTGCCGAAGCCCTTTCGGAAAACCCCGACGTCAGCTATATGGTTTCACCCGGTGACAACACCTCAACGGGTAAAACCTCCGCAGAATGGCAGACTCTTCTTATGCCTGAAGCTCTCAGAGGTCTGCCCCTTGCTCTTGCAATCGGCAACCACGATAAAAAGGGCATGATGTATAATTACTATACAAATATGCCCAACGAATATTTCGGCAAGTATTTTGAGGGTCTCGACAGAGATTTCTGGTTCCGTCACGGTGACGTGCTTTATCTTGTTTTCGATGCCTGCTCGCCCAGTGCCGCCGACCATATGGCTATGGCAAAGGAAGCGGTTGAAGCCAACCCCGATGCCAAATGGCGAATCGGCGTTATGCATCAGGCACTTTTCGGTCCCGGCTACAGTGCTCTTGATGCCGAAACAATGATTCTTCTCAATGCTGTTTTCAGCCCGATTTTCGATTCATTTGACGTTGACCTTGTGCTTACGGGTCACAGCCACCTTCAGGGACGTTCCCATTTCATCTGGGAAAGCTCCGTTGTCGGCAAAGCTGAAAGCGGACAGACGTACACCGACCCGAGGGGAACGGTTTATCTCAACACAAACGCTATCTGTGACCAGGGCGGTTTCAGCGGCTCTGCATCCTATATGGCATATAATTTCTACGATAACGACGTAACCACCTATACAACACTCGAATTTGAGGGCGACACCCTTAAAATCGAGACAAGAAGGGGCGACAACAGCGAACTTCTTGACAGCCTTACTCTCAAAAAGACCAAGGATTTCAAGGATAACGGAATTCTTCAGAAGCTTCACCGCTTTGTTTATAAGTTTGTTGAATTCCTCGGAATCGTTTATCAGAAAATCGACAATATCGTTGTTGAAATCAGAGGCGGTCACTTTTAATCGACTTTTCCCTGCATCAGGAAATTCCTGTTGCAGGGAATTTTTATTATTTCTTAATATTTTTGTTATAAATAGGATGTATAATAATCGCAGATAAGGGGGAGTTGTGATGAAAATTCTGAAAAAGATTATGGCGGTTATTATAGTGCTCGCAGTTGTCGGCGGTGCGGCGGTGCTCGGAATCAATCACTACGTCAAGGCAAGCACTGCGGAATATATTCTCGACGCCGACGAAACGGGTGACGGTTATGACTGCATTCTTGTTTTGGGATGTAAGGTAAACGGTGACTCGCCGAGCCTGATGCTTCGGGACAGACTCTGGCAGGGTGTTGAGCTCTACGGAACTGCAAGCGACAGACTCCTGATGACGGGTGACCACGGCAGAGACGGTTATGATGAAGTCGGCGTTATGAAAGAATATGCCGAGGATGCAGGTGTGCCGTCCGAAGATATTTTTGAGGACCACGCAGGGTTTTCAACGTATGAAAGTATGTATAGAGCAAAAGAAATCTTCAAGGCGAAGAAGATTCTGATTGTTACGCAGGAATATCATCTTTACAGAGCGATTTACGATGCGAGAGCACTCGGACTCGATGCCTACGGTGTTGTTGCCGAGCCTTCAATGAATTACGGCGGCCAGACCTACAGAGATATCAGAGAGATTTTTGCCAGAAACAAGGATTTCGTATTTTCAATAGTCAAGCCGAAACCCACCTATCTCGGTGAGGCGATTCCGATAAGCGGAAGCGGCGAAGCAACACAAGGATAATAACAAAAAACCGCTATGCAGTTGCCTGCACAGCGGTTTTGTTTTGCAAAAAATGTTTTAACAAAAGTTAAATTATTTAATTTCAACCTTTGCGCCAACTTCTTCAAGCTTAGCCTTGATTGCTTCAGCGTCATCCTTGGAAACAGCTTCCTTAAGAGCCTTGGGAGCGCCGTCAACAACAGCCTTAGCTTCAACGAGGCCGAGACCTGTGAGTTCACGAACAGCCTTGATAACCTTAACCTTTTCTGAACCAACTTCAGCAAGGATAACGTCGAATTCTGTCTTTTCTTCAGCAGCAGCAGCGCCTGCATCAACAGGACCTGCAACAGCTACAGCAGCAGCTGCGGATACGCCGAATTCTTCTTCTACTGCGTGAACGAGCTCTGAAAGCTCAAGTACTGTGAGTTCTTTGATTGTTTCAATCATTGCTGCAATCTTTTCTGATGCCATTTTATTTTCCTCCAATTAATAAAAGTTTTTTAATTTAAAATTTGATTATGCTTCTGCGGGAGCTTCTGCAGCTTCTGCGGGAGCAGCTTCGCCGTCCTTATCAACAATAGCCTGGATAACACGTGCGAAAGCAGCGATGGGTGCGTTGAATGCGTTGCAAACTGTTGCAAGAAGGATATCTCTTGTGGGCAGCTTTGCGAGTGAATCGATTGTTGCTGTGTCAACAACAGCGCCGTCAAGATAACCGCTCTTAACGGAGAAGTTCTTGTGAGTGTCAGCAAACTTGGAAAGGATTCTTGCAGCTGCAGTGTGATCCTCGGGGCTGATAGCGATAGCTGTTGTGCCTTCGAGAACGTCACAGAGGTCATCAAGACCTGCGTCCTTGGCAGCAAGGCCGAGAAGTGTGTTCTTAACTACAGTGTACTTAATACCTGCTTCGCGAAGCTCCTTACGGAGTTTTGTATCGTCAGCAACGTTGATGCCCTTGTAATCAACAACAACACCTGCTACTGAGTTCTGAAGCATTTCGGTAAGTTCTGCAACAACCTGTTTTTTCTGCTCTAAAACTTTTGCGCTGGGCATTTATTTTCACCTCCGATGGTTAAATAACAAAATTAAAAGCCCTTTCCGCAACCGCAGAAAGGGCATGACATACTTATATTATGAAAATATCTGTATGCATCCTCTCTCGGCAGGCGGTTAAAAACCTTTATGCGAAAAGCACCTGCTGTCTTAAAAAGAACAGCTTAACTATAATAACACACAAATTGCCGTGTGTCAAGCTTTTTTTTGAAAATTATGCTTCCTGAGCTGAACCAACCTTGTTGGGGTTAACCTTTACGCCGGGGCCCATTGTGGTTGCGAGCACGCAGGAGCGGATGTACTGACCCTTTGCAGCAGCGGGCTTAGCCTTGATGATAGCGTCAAGAAGAGTGGTGAAGTTTTCGCCGAGCTTTTCTGCGCCGAAGGAAACCTTGCCGATGGGGCAGTGGATGATGTTTGTTTTGTCAAGACGGTACTCAATCTTACCTGCCTTAGCTTCTGAAACAGCCTTGGCAACGTCAGGAGTAACAGTACCTGCCTTGGGGCTGGGCATAAGACCGCGGGGACCGAGGACCTTACCGAGACGACCAACAAGACCCATCATATTGGGTGTTGCGATACATACGTCGAAATCCATAAAGCCTTCGCCCTGGATTCTTGCAACGAGGTCTTCAGCGCCGACAACTTCTGCGCCTGCTGCTGCAGCTGCGTCTGCATCTGCGCCCTTAGCAAAAACAGCAACTCTTACTGTACGGCCTGTGCCGTTGGGGAGAACTACGGCGCCTCTGACCTGCTGGTCAGCGTGACGTGAGTCAACACCCAGACGAACGTGAACTTCAACAGTTTCGTCAAATTTAGCACTTGCAGTCTTAACTGCAAGCTCAAGCGCATCGTTAACGTCGTAGAGAGTAGCCTTGTCTACGAGCTTAGCGCTTTCAACATATTTCTTTCCGTGTTTCATGTTAATTTTTCCTCCCAATCATGTGGTTAATCGGATTTGTTCCTCCCACAGTATGCAATCAATCGGTTACGGTAACGCCCATTGAGCGAGCTGTGCCGGCGATCATGCTCATAGCTGCTTCAACTGATGCAGCGTTGAGGTCGGGCATCTTCTGCTCAGCAATCTTGCGAACCTGTTCGGATGTGATTGTTGCAACCTTGGTTTTGTTGGGAACGCCTGAACCGCTGTCAATGCCGCAAGCTTTCTTGATGAGAACTGCAGCGGGCGGAGTCTTGGTGATGAATGAGAATGTGCGGTCAGCGTAAACTGTGATAACAACAGGGATGATAAGACCCATGTCGTTCTTTGTGCGCTCGTTGAATTCCTTTGTGAAGGACATGATGTTAACGCCGTGCTGACCGAGGGCAGGACCTACAGGGGGAGCCGGAGTGGCCTTACCTGCGGGAATCTGTAACTTAATTAAGCCAACAACTTTCTGTGCCATAATTAAAACCTCCAATATAATGTGGTAAATGGCGGAGCAACCTTAAATTTTTGCTCCTCCCACGAAGCCGGAGCATTTGCTCTGACTGTGCCGTTAAGGCACTAAATTTGAAAGGGTGAAACCCTCAAATTACCGTGATTATTCGGCAAGCTCAACCTGGTCGAGCTCAAGCTCAACTGTTGTTTCTTTGCCAAAGAGTGCTGAAACCGTAACCTTAACCATATTGTTATCAAGGTCGATTTCTTCAACAACACCGCTGAAGCCGTCAAAGATTTCGTCAATGATGTTGACTGTGTCGCCAACGTTATAGGAAACCTCAACGCTTCTCTTTTCGACTCCGAGCCTGATAACTTCTTCGTCTGTAAGAGGTATTGCTTTGTTTTCAGGACCGACAAAGCCTGTAACACCGCGGGTATTACGGATTAAAAGCCATGTTTCATCGCTCATAGCGGGGCGATTATCCTTATCGGGTGTAACTGCGACTTTAACGAGGACGTAGCCGGGGAAGAGCTTGCGCTCAACCTCTTTTTTCTTTTCCGCATCGACAACGATTTCGGTAGGAATCTTGACCTCGAGAATCTGATCCTGCATTTTGCGGTTTTCAACCATTTTTTCAATATTGGTTGCAACCTTGTTCTCATAACCGGAGTAGGTGTGAACAACGTACCATCTTGTGTCAGGTGACATTTTTAACCCTCCCGGTTTAGCCGATGAAGAAATCAGCGGCGTTGATTGCAGCGGCAGCCTGTGTTGTTACTTCAGCAGCAGCATCCTTCTTATCAGCAAGACCCTGAAGAAGGGAAATGCCTTCTGTAAGAAGTGTGTCGATACCGAAGATAACAAGACCTACTACGAGAACAACTGCGAGAACGATGGCGGTTGATTTGAAAACTGTTTTGGCATCAGGCCAAACAATCTTCTTGATTTCGCCCTTAAGGTCCTTGCAGAACTTTTTGATTGCCTTGCCGGCTCTTACAAAGAAATTACCGTCAGGATTGGCGGGTTTCTTGTTCTGTTTCTTTTCGGCGGCGGCAACCTTTTCTGCGGCCTGGGAAACTTCCTTTTTAGCCATAGGTTAATCCTCCCGCTTATTTAGATTCTTTGTGGAGAGTGTGTTTCTTGCAGAAACGGCAGTACTTATTCATCTCCAACCTGTCGGGTGTGTTCTGCTTGTTTTTCATTGTGTTGTAATTGCGTTGTTTGCATTCGGTGCAAGAAAGCGTAATCTTAACTCTTTTACCGTTAGCAGCCATGTGCGGCACCTCCATTTAATCGGAATTTTTAGCGCAGCTTAAGTCTATCAGGCAACGAAAGCTGCTGCTCAAGCCTCCCTCTGCGTAACTTCGAAATTCAGGGCGCAAAAAAAGAACCCTTCTGCAGAGGTAGAAATATGATATCACATCCTACCGCCGCAGTCAAGAACTTTTTTCGAAATTGTTAAATTTGTAAAATAGTTTGCGTTTTTGATGACGAATTACATTATATATATGTCATTATCGACATAAAAACGGAGAATTTGCATCAAAGATATCTGAAAAGCTCATCGCCGCTGAAGGGGGAAAGCATTGCGGGAGCAATATCAAGAACGCTCTTGCAGCCCGTATCACCCTTTGCGTTGAGCTTGCAGGCGGCTCTTGCGTAAGCAACGAGCACGCTCGCGGTAAACTCGGGGTTGGAATCGAGTTTGAGCGAGTATTCGATGATGTGGTTGTGCTCGTTTTCCGCACCCGTGCGTGCGGAGCGGATAACGAAGCCCTGATGAGGCAGACCGCTGTGCTTTTCGTTGAGCTCCTCCTGCGAAATGAAGGTTACGCTCGTATCGTAATCCGCAAAATAGTTGGGCATTGTTTTGATTTCGTTTTCGATTCTTGCGAGGTCTGCGCCGTCTTCCGCAACAACAAAGCATTCCCTCGTGTGCTTCATTCTGGTTGTGAGCTCGGGATCGGAGCCGCTTCTGACAGCTTCAAGCGCCGCAGGTACGGGGACTGTATACTGTCTTGCGTCAGCAACGCCGTCGATACGGCGGATTGCATCGGAGTGCCCCTGGCTTACGCCCTTGCCCCAGAAGGTATAGTTTTTACCCTCGGGAAGAATCGATGCCGCATAGAGATGGTTGAGTGAAAACAGACCGGGGTCCCAGCCGACGGAAATGATTGCCGTTTTGCCCGAAGCCTTTGCCGCTTTATCCACGTTTGCGAAGTGCTCGGGGATGCGTGCGTGCGTGTCAAAGCTGTCAACAACGTTGAAGTTTTCAGCCAGTGCGGGAGTCTGTACGGGAAGGTCTGTTGCGCTGCCGCCGCAGAGAATCATAACGTCGATTTTGTCCTTGAATTCAAGCACCTTATCGGCTGAATATACGGGAGTATCCGAAAATACTGTTTTTACGAGAGAGGGGTCTCTGCGTGTGAAAACGGCAACGACCTCCATATCGGGATTCTGACGGATGGCGCATTCAACGCCCCTGCCGAGGTTGCCGTAACCGAAAATGCCTGCTTTTATGCTCATATTCATACCTTCTTTATAGGTTTATTTATCATTTGTTAAATGAATGATGAATTGCGAAAAGCGAATGGTCTGCGACGCAGATTAAATTAACAATGGGTACGGGTGAAACCCGACCGAAAGTATTCACTATTCGTTTTTAACTTTTCACTAGAAAAAGTATACACCTGAAAAAAACAACATACAAGTATTTTTTCGGCATATGGAAAAATTATGTGACACCTTTATAATACAAGCCTCTGGTGAATTCGCCTTTTGCACTTTTTTCACAAATAAAATCGCTGATAATTTCCGAAGATTCGGATTTTGTTTCCGTTGTGAAATAAAGAAGGGCGAAGTCACAGTTTCTGATATCATTCAGTTTGTCGCCGAGCCAAAGGGGACGGGAATTGAGAATATAAATGCATCCGTTTTTGCATCTGACGGGGAATTCAACGTTCATTCTGTCAACAAGCACGCTTTCACCGCCGCACTGTGCGCAGGAAAGCTTGTTTCTGACGGGACAGTTTCTTGTCAGCATCAGCGGAATTCTGCCGTATGCCATAATGCCTCTCGGAATTTCGGCACCGAGACGTGCCGCCTGCGCAAGACTCACCTCGCAGGAAAGGAGGGTGTCCTTTGCGCCGAGAGATGAAATTTCATCAAGAGAAACGGAGTTGAAGATATTCATACCGAAGCCGCCCGAGAAGGACAGACCTGCTTTTTCTGCAATTTTGATGCCGTCAAGAGTGCAGACCCAGGCGAGAGAAACGCCGTGTGACTTGAGACGGATGAGCTCGTTTATATATTTTTCGGCATTTGAAAATACTGCGGAGGGTATTTCCGCCGCAACCTCGATTCCCGATTTGCAGAGTCTCTCAACGGTTGCGCCGTCGGTTTCAAGAGGGATGATTACTCTTTTCACGCCATCAAGTCTTTCGGGGATTTCGCGTGCGTCGAAAAATCTTGCGTGCAGTTTAAGGGGACGTGAATTATGCGTGCAAATATTATTAATGTATGAAGAAACGGGAGAATCCTCTCGCTCTGAAATTGCGTTTTCAAGCTCGGAGAGAGCGTTTCTGCGCAGAGCATTCAGCTCACCGGCAGAAACAAAAAGACCCTCGCCGCAATCAACGGTGATGTTGTTTGCGTAAAACTGTGTGCCGCCGCATTTTGCAAGCCTTTCGCTGATTTCTTTATCTGTAACGGCTCGGTTGAGCGCCATCTGAGGGGCAGGACCTTCTGCACAAACGGTTTTGCCGAGTGCGGATGCCGTAAGCTTCATCGGTGTGTCAGGCAGAATTGTTGCGGAAAAGTCAACGGGAATCAGCGGATTTTCTTTTTCATAGAGCCTTGCAAGGTCGGAGAGGACTGCGCCTGCGCCCTCAACGTCCTCTTTGCGGCGGATTCCGAACATTTCCTTGCCGAGCTTACCTTCAAAATATCCCTTTGTGAAACCCGAACGGGAGAAAACCGCCTGAAGCGAGCTGTTCAGAGCCTCGTCGGTAATGCCGTTAACGGAATTTTTGCAGGCGGTGACCGCTGCCGCAACGTATTCGGGGCGTTTCATTCTGCCCTCGATTTTGAACGAGCAGATGCCTGCTTTTTCAAGACGTGAAATTTCGTCAACGAGAGATAAATCCTTCAGACTGAGATTGTTTCCGCCTTTACTGTTAATTCCGAAAGGAAGCCGGCAGGGCTGGGCGCAAAGACCTCGGTTTCCGCTTCTGCCGCCGAGCACGGAGCTCATCAGGCATTGACCCGAAACGCACATACAAAGTGCACCGTGAACGAAATATTCAAGTTCCATATCCGTCTGCGCCGAAATGGCGGCTATTTCTTTTTCTGAAAGCTCACGGGGGAGAACGGCTCTTGAAAAACCGAGCTTTTCAAGAATGCGGATTCCCTCGATGCTCTGTACCGACATCTGCGTTGATGCGTGAAGGGGTACAGACGAACAGACCCGACGCACAATGGCGGCGAGTCCGATATCCTGAACGATAAATGCGTCAATTCCTGCTTCGCAGGCGGATTTTATCGCATCATATGCAATTGGCAGTTCGCCGTCACTGACGAGCGTGTTGAGTGTCAGATAAACCTTAACGTTTCTTTTGTGGCAGTAGTCAACGGCGTTGCGAAGGTCCTCGTCGGAAAAATTAGAGGCGTTGCGCCTTGCGTTGAACGCTTTTCCGCCAAGGTAAACTGCGTTTGCGCCGCACCTGACTGCCGCCTGAAGCGATTCAAAGCTGCCCGCAGGGGCAAGAATTTCAACAGCCATTATTTGTTTGCTTTAAGAGAAGCAAGCTCCTTTGCGAGTCTTTCGGCTTCACGCTTGGAGATTTCGGCATCCGTTCTTGCTCTTGCCGCATCCTCAAGGTATTCCTGAATCTGGGTGCGGAGATTTTCTGATGTCTGCTCACTCTTCTTTGCTGCATCGGCAAATTCAAGAGCGGTAACGATTGCCGCCTGTGTTACGGAAATTCTTGTATTGCCGTTCATAAGGTCACTGATTCTTCTGTCAAGCTCCTCGCCGAGAGCCGCAACGTAATCGAGATCGTCGTCTGTTGAGAGGTTATATTCCTCGCCTGCAATCAAAAGTCTGATTTTTTCCATTTTATCCACTCCATATTTTATTTGATACATTATAATTATACAGCATAATTTTAAAAGAATAAAGATATTTTTTAAATTTTTTAATCAGTTTTTTTCTTTTCGTTGCGGAAAGGAGAAAAATATGATATAGTTTTGAATATAGCCTGAACCTCATTTGTAAAGGAAGGTTTTTATGAAAAGAATTTTATCTGCGGTTATTGCGGCGGCAATGCTGCTTTCGCTCGGCTCCTGCTCGGGAAAGCCGAAAACCGCATTGACCGTTCAGGGTGCAGAGATTAACAGCGAAATATTCGCATATTATCTTGACAGAGTTGCCGCATCCCCCGAAAGCTACGGGCTTGAAAAGAATGCCTCCGACAACGAGCTCAAGGATGCCGCAATCACGGAATGTAAAAAATACGTTGCATCAAATTCGGAATTCATAAACGGTGGCAATTCGCTTTCGTCTGCCGATAAGGTTGCTGTTTCCGAGCAGGTAAACAATATCTGGATGCGTTCGGAAAAGCATTATGAATCAATCGGTGTTTCGAAGCAGACCCTGACCAAAATCGTAACAAGCGAAAAATACGAGGATGCCGTTTTCACAAAGCTCTATGACAGAGGAAGAGATGATGCGGCCGCTGAGAGAGCAATTCAGAATTATTTTTACGATAATTACGTCAGCTTCCGTACGGTTTGTGCGTATTTCAGTTCTTCCGACGGCACGCCGCTGACTCAGCTTGAAAAGACGGAGATGCTTAATTTCTTCAACGGCATTTCAACGGACAGCACCGTTACCGCAGAAGATTTTGAAAAGAGCTTCACCGAAACGGGCTATGCGGTTTCGGATACGGTTATCCTCAAAAAGAATTCCGACGGCTATCCCGAGGGCTTTTTCGATGCGGTTAACGGACAAACGGATTCAACGGTACAGACGATAGTTTACGACGACTGTGTTTTTGCAATATATAAAGAAAATCTTGCCGACAAAGGCGAAAGTGTTTACGCATCATACAGAGCGTCCTGCGTAAACGACCTTTATGCGGACAGAAATGACGAAAGAATCGAGAAAACCATCGCTGTGCTGACCGTCGAGAAAAACGATAAGGTTATCGATGAAATTTACAGTAAAATAATCAAATAAAAGAAAAACCGCTGTTTCCCGATTGAGAAACAGCGGTGATTTTTATGCTTTAACCCTGTGCGTAGTCGCCGACCATCATCATATATGCGCCGATCTGTGCACCGAATTCGGGTGCGCCGTCCATGATAAGCTTGCTTGCCTTTGTGAATTCAAGCATATCAGCAGTGCCCATAAGAATGCCGAGAGCACTGTCAAGGGAGTCAAAACGCATTGTGAAGAAGGGAAGTGCACGCTTGTAGGTGCCTCTGCCTGCCTTCGATTTGCCCGCCTTGATGCGGATATATGCAGAAATTTCGGGGTAACCGTTAACAGCCCAGGCGTAAACTCTGTCGGGGCTCTTGAGGGTCCAGTTGTGAATTTCCTCGTGACCCTGCTTGTTGAGTGTGCTGATACCGCTTGAAAGCAGATAGAAATAGCACTTGACAAGGAGCTTTTTGGTCTCTTCGTCTGCAGGAGCCTCTTTTGCTGTAAGAAGCGATGACATTTTGAGGAGAGTCATCATAAATGCGGCAAAAACCGCAGGCTTCTTTGCGATACCCTTCATTGCAGGAAGGGTTGCAGGGCCGATTTTTCCTTTGAAGAATGCGTTCATTGTTTCAATGCTCTTGAATTCGAGTTCGATGTGAGCATTGGTTGCAACCTTATCGGTGTGGCAAATCCACTCGCCGCTGTTGACAACGAAATGAGTTGAAAACTTTCCGTCGGGAGCGTAGGGGTCTTTTGCGCTTACCTGGATAACTGCGTGAGCGTGCTCGAATTTCTTGGCAAGCTTGGGGTCATCCATAGCAATTGTCTTGATAAGGGGAAGAACGGCACAAAGGAAAATTTTATTGGTTAAAAATTCTTCTCTCGAAGCCATATAAATCATTCCTTTCAAAAACTGATAGTGCGGATTTCGGTACGAATCAGAATGCTGCGAAAATTTGCTCCAACAAGCCTGAAAAACCTTCGATAGCCTGAGGAATAACATCCAGATACATTTTTATGAACTGTGACAGGGTTTCAAAATCGCCAATCATAATAAGTTCAAATATCTGCAGAATTGTTGCCAAAGTCAGCATTGTTGTAAATCCCATAATTGTACCTCCATTTTAAAAAGACAAAATACGATTTTATAAGTTGAGATTAGTTTTGCTTTCGCAATGAGGGAAACGTATTTCTATACGCGACCGAATGAGAAAGTGAAAATAACTCAAATTATGCTTCGTCGTCCCAGTCGTCGTCGAGTTCGAAGTCCTTACCCATAACTTCGCGGACAGCGTCGATGATGCCGTTCTGGTCAATGCCGAGAGCAGACATAATGTCCTCGTGCAGACCGATGGGTGCAAACTTGTCGGGGATACCGAGCTGCTTGAATGCGCAGCCCTTACCTGCTTCAACGATAACCTCTGCAACAGCACTGCCGAGACCGCCGATAACGTTGTGGTCCTCAACCGTGATGATGCGGCGAGTATCCATAACAGCTTTGATGATGGCTTCCTTGTCGATGGGCTTGATTGTGTGCATATTGAGCACTCTTACCTTAAGACCGTCGTTTGTTTCAAGGAACTTTGCTGCCTGGTAAGCCTGGAATACGCAGGAGCCGCAAGCGATAACCGTGATATCGGAGCCTTCGTTGATTGTAACTGCCTTACCAACCTCGAAGCCGTAATCGCTGTTCTCATAAAGAACTCGGTCGAAGCCTCTGTTGATGCGGATGTAGTAGGGACCGAAATTATCGTATGCTGCGTGAACTGCATTGTAGGTTTCAAGACCGTCAGCAGGGCAGATAACCGTCAGGTTGGGGATTGAACGGCAAACTGCAAGGTCGCAGATTGCGTGGTGGGTTGAACCCGCCTGACCGAAGGATGTACCTGCGTGGGTTGCGATAACCTTTGCGTTGATGTTCTGATAGCAGATGTCTGTGTGAAGCTGGTCAGCACTTCTGAGGGAAGCGAAAACCGAGAAGGTTGAAAGGAAAGGAACAAGACCTGCTCTTGCCATACCTGCGGCAACGCCGAACATATTCTGCTCTGCGATACCTACGTTGAAAAATCTTTCGGGGAATTTTTCGCCGAACATACCGATTTTTGTTGATTTACCGAGGTCAGCGGTGAGAGCTACAACCTCGGGATGCTTTTCGCCGAGCTCGCAGAGAGCCTTACCGTAAATTTCAGCAGTTGAAAAAGCGGTTGATTCTGCAGCTGTATAGGTTAATCCTCCTGCCATGATCAGATGCCCTCCTTTTCTGCGCGAGCTACGCGCTTAGCATAGTGTTTTTCAAGACTTGCCTTGGCAAGTTCGTATTTTTCTTCGTTGATAGCACCGTAATGCCACATAAAGTTATCTTCCATATAATCAACGCCTTCGCCCTTGATGGTGTCAGCGATGATCATAACGGGCTTGCCGCTCTTGTTTTCAAGAGCAAAGTCGATTGCTTCTGCAAGCTCGTTGAAGTTGTGACCGTTGACAACCTTAACGATGAAGCCGAAAGCTGCCCACTTGTCTGCAAGGGGTTCAAGAGCCATAACGTCCTCTGTTCTGCCGTCGATCATGCACTTGTTGCGGTCAACGAAGGAGATGAGGTTATCAACCTTGAAATGAGATGCTGCCATAGCTGCTTCCCAGTTTGAGCCTTCGTCAAGCTCACCGTCGCCCATAATGCAGAAGGTTTTGTAATCCTTGCCGAGAACTCTTGCTGCAAGAGCTGTACCGAGAGCAATGGGAAGTCCGTGGCCGAGAGAGCCTGTTGAAGCGTCAACGCCCTTAACCTTGTTGGAGTCAAGGTGGATACCCATTGTTGAGTTGCTGAGGTTGAAGGTCTTGAGCTTTTCTTTGTCGTCAAAACCAACGTGGCAGACAAGGCTTGCAAGCGCAACGCCTGCGTGACCCTTGCTGAGAATGAAGCGGTCTCTGTCCTCCCACTGGGGATTCTCAACGTCGTACTTCATATACTTGTAGTAGAGAATGGCGAGCATATCCATAACGCTCATACCGCCGCCGATGTGAGCGCTGCCTGCCCAGAATGTGGTGTCAAGGCAGAGCTTACGAAGCTCATAAGCCTTTTCTTCGAGAGCAAGCCATTCCTGTTTTGTTAATGCCATAGGAATATTCCTCCTTTATAATGTTTATATTTGTGCGGACAACACCGCATATGTACTGAGTTAAGTGAATAATGAAGAGTGAAAAGTGAAGAGTTAAGGGGGGCTTTGCCCACACCCGAATTATAATCGGTCACAGGCGAAGCCTATCCGAAACTATTCATTATTCACTGTCAATCAATTTAGCCAAGCTCGGGGTGATTCTTGCGGACTGCCTTGAATGCATCCTCTGCAACCTCGATTGTGAACTTGATGTCCTCGTCGGAGAGTGATGCATTGATGAAGTGGTTGTGGTGGTTGGTCATATAGACGCCTCTCTTGACGATTTCAGCAATCCACTCCTGATGAAGCATAAGGGAATTATCGTCCTTGAGCATCAGATAGAAGAGTGCAGGCTCGCCGGTAACGCTGAGGTTGAAGCCGTTGTTTGCAGCTGCAGCCTTAAGACCGTCTGTGAGCATTGTGCCTTTTTCAAGACAAATCTTGGGAAGGTCGATTTCCTTCATCTTATTGATACAGGCGATTGCTGCTGCGAAGGGTACTGCGCTCATCCAGTAGCTGCCTGTGTATGAAAGACCGCTGATTGCGCTCTTGAGCCATTCCTTACCGCAGAGTGCGGAAACGTTCCAGCCGTTTGCAAGAGCTTTGCAGAAGCAGATGAGGTCGGCTTCGAAGCCGTAATGGTGGTCGGAGCCTGCAAGATCAAGTCTGAAGCCGCAGCGAACGTCGTCTACGATGAGAACAATGCCCTTTTCAGTGCAGAGCTTACGGACCTTCTGCCAGTAGCCTTCAGCAGGAAGAACGTTATCGAGGAAGTTGCCGTGCATATAGGGCGTTGAAATGAAAGCGGCAATTTCGCCTTCGTTTTCGGCAACGATTCTTTCGAGGTCCTCAAAGTTGTTCCACTCAACGTAGAGGTTGTTTGCAACGTCCTCGGGAATAACACCGGGATAGTCGATTTTCTGGCACCAGGGAGCAACACCGTGGTAATAACCCTTTACGAAGATAATCTTTTTCTTATGGGTTGCGGCTCTTGCAGTCATAATAGCGGCAGTTGTTGTGTCGCCGCCGTTCTTTGCGAAGAATGCCCAGTCTGCGGAAGCAACGGTGTCAACCATAAGCTCTGCAAACTCGATGATTTTTGTTGAAGGAGCAGTAACGCAGTTTTCAATTTTCATCTGCTCCATAACGGCTCTGTCAACGTCGGGGTCATTGTAACCGAGAACGTTGGGGCCGTAAGCGCACATATAGTCGATATATCTGTTGCCGTCAACGTCCCAGAAATATGAGCCCTCAGCCTTCTGGCTGAAAAGGGGATAAGCCGAAACGGGGATGCAGCAGCCCTCTGCAGGACCCTGATGACCGTAAAGACCCGAGGGGATTACCTTTGCGGCTCTCTGGAAGAGCTCGGCGCTTTTAGCGTGTGTGTTTATTTTCATACTCATATCCTCTTTACCTCCTTATGCAAGATACAGAGCAACTCTGTCAAGAATTCTGTTGAGGTTATCGAGCATTGAAATCATGCCCTTCATAACGATATCGCCCGAGCCTACGCAGGCAATTGCGTTGACCTTGCCGTCAAACAGGTCTCTTGCAAGCTCGATTGAGCTGAATTCCATAATGGCTCTGGGGTTATCGCTTGCTTTTTTGATGCCGAGAAGGCGGTGATTCTTGACTCTGATTGTCGTTGAAGCCGCACCCTTGATGCTGAATGAGATTTCGCCGTCAACCATATTGCTTGCGGAGAACTTGCCGATTTCATCGTTGTTACCGATCTGTGCGATTGCAACGGTGATTGTATTAAGCAGAAGAAGAGTGCTGATTCTGAAGAAATCGGGATCCTTGAGATCTTCGGGATCAGGTCTCATATATTTTGAGAGAAGGTCGGTCAGCTTGGTGAAGCTGTTGAGAAGGAATCCGATGTGGTGGAATCCCTTTGAGGGGATGGGGGTTGTTGTGCCGTCGATAAGACCGTTGAACTTTTCGCATGAGCTGAAGGGGAGCTTAACGTCGCACTTTTCGCAGCCCTGCTCCATTCTGCACTTACCGTTTTTGAAGGTGATGGTGGCGCTGGGGCCGCCCTTGACCTCAAAGCCGATGGAGATGGGCTTTTTGTTTGTCAGCAGACTGCTTGCCTCGGGAGCGAGCTCACAGAGGTTTTCGAGGGAACCGAGAACTGCGTAAAGATTGATATACGCAAGGGTTCTTGAGTCAGTCATTTTTGTTTCCTCCTTTTAATATCAAAGCAGGGGTGATACCCCTCGCCTATATATAATCAATTTATTTTATCATATATATTGTATAATGTCAACAAAATCGGGTTGTATTTTTGCGCTTTTATGGTTATTTTTTTGGCTCATAAAAGCGGAATTCAAAAATCAGGAACTTTGTTACGAAAAATTTGAATGTTTGCGAACGGAAAATGAATTTTTCTTCAAAAGCATTGACTTTTTTATGAAAATATGTAACTAATAATAGTGTAAAACTATATACGGAGGGACAAATATGAAAAAGATTATTGCGATTATCGGCGTTTTTGCAACGATTTTCGCTTTTGCATCGTGCAAAAAGCTCACACCCGAAGAGGCTGATGCTTCAAGAGAGGCGGCTCGCTCGATCGCCATTTCAAAATACGAGAAGAAGCTTGAAGAATCTCTGAAGCACGAAGAAGAGATTTACATTGAAAAGTCAAAAACGGTTGCTGAGCTCGGCAAAACCGAACCGGGCAAGAAAATCGTTTACAGAAGCAAGAATGAAAACTGGGCATCAAAATATTTCGTTGCGTACATGGATAAAAACGGTGACCTTGACTATTATCTTCAGTATAACTACTACCCCAACGAGGAGAACTACGAGTTTGATAAGGACAGGGATAAGAAGAGCTCCACTGTGGAAAAAATGGATGACGATAACCGTCTTATCATTTATAAATACGACCTCAAAGAAGGCATGGGCGTAACCTATGACGAATATCTCGCAAACCTGAGAGCAAGAGGCTTTGAAATCATCGAATAATCCGGAGAGAGAAAAATGAAAAAGATTTTTGCGTTACTTATTGCTTTTGCAATGCTTTTTGCCTTTGCTTCATGCGCAGGCAAGGAAAAGCCCGAGGAAACAACGGCTCCGACCCAAAGCAAGACCGAAGCTCAGCAGACTTCACCCGTTGTTTCGGGCAAAACGATAATGCTCAAGGATAACGATTCGCTTGATTTCGTTGAGATAAATACGGATACGGATAACGTCGGCACAACGATTATGATTCATAAATTCTTCTCAACCGAGAATGAATATGTTGCGGCTAAGGAAAAGGGCAGCTATGATAAATATACTCTTATCACTGCAATCGATGCCAGCCGTCAGATTATTTACAGCGACAGCGAAACCGTAAAGGGCATGGCTTACGATGAGATTCTTGCACTTGCAGAGAAAGCAGAGGGCTATACAATCATCCCCGAAGCGGAATAAAAACTGAACAAAAAAATGAAGGCTTGTACGGATTCGTACAAGCCTTTTGCTATTGTTATTCTTTTTCTTCATCTATGTTCTTGATTGACGGCAGATTCCAGCGGAAAACCGTTGCAAGAATTCTGATAATTAACACCGAGCCTGCACCGATAAGGGTTGCAACGGTCTGTGAGAATACGTTGAATTCAAGCAGATAATAGTAAATCAGTGCACCGAGAATCGCTGCAAGAGCATAGACTCTTCTGCGCAGGATTTTCGGTACTCTGCCTGCAAGAATATCTCTCAGCACACCGCCGCCGACACCCGTAAGCACCGCAACGAAAACGGAAAGGAAGGCGTTATCTCCGAAGCCGCAGGCAGCTGCGGTATTGATGCCCGTCATTACGAAAACGGCGAGACCGAGCGAATCGAAGAAATTGATAACCTGCGAATAAACGTCGAAATGTCTTACGATTTTTTTACCCGTAAAATAGGCAAGCACAAAAACCGCAACCGAGGTTATGATTGCCGTCAGAGCATAAACGGGATTTCTGAATGCAAGAGGGGGAAGATAACCGAGAATAATATCGCGCAGGATACCGCCGCCTACAGCGGTGACCGTACCGAGCACGATTGCACCGAGAATATCGAATTTTTTCTCAATTGCCGTGATTACACCCGTTATCGCAAAAGCAACCGTACCGATTATTTCGATAATGAAAAATATTGTGTCAATATTCAACGTCTTTCCTCCTTGCAAGGTATTCTGCCTGAAAGAAAATCAGTCCGCCGAAAAAATAGCAGACTATATCCATCCAATCAAAAGTCCTGCCGAGAAGAATGCTGAAAAAAGGAATATCCGCAAGACCGAGACGGCTGACAAAATCGAAATACTGCAGGAATTCGACACCTGCCGCTAGGACGGCGGTCAGCAGGGGCAGAGACCTTGCCTTCGTCGGAATGAATATTCTGAAAAATGCGCACAGCACACCCGTAACGATTATGTCGCCTATATAAGGGCGGACGAAATCATCGTGCACGAAAAGTGCAATCAGCACTTCAACCGCAACGAGCAGAATGAATATCAGAAAGTATGTAAGTCTAAGCTTTTTTATCATTTTTTCTTTTTCTTAAATCGGCAAAAAATTCCGTCAGCAGGGCAGAGCATTCCTCCTGCATAAAGCCTGAAACAACTTCGGGCTTGTGGTTATAAGGCAAATCGAACAGGTTAACAACCGAGCCGCAGGAGCCTGCCTTGTAGTCGGATGCGCCGAAAACAAGGCGGCGGATACGGGAGTTTATGATTGCTCCCGTGCACATCGGGCAGGGTTCGAGAGTGACGAACATTTCGCATTCCCAGAGTCTCCAGCCGCCGAGCTTTTTGCAGGCAAGGTCGATGGCTTCGATTTCGGCGTGAGCAAGGGCGTTTTTGCCGATTTCACGGCGGTTGCGCCCGACGGAAACCACTTCGCCGTTGCGTACGATAACCGCACCGACGGGCACCTCCAGCTCCGATGCCGAAATTTTCGCCTGTTCGATTGCGAGATTCATAAAATCGCGGTCTGTCATAGTTTTATCTGAGCTTGAGGGGGTCAACGTGCCAGATGTCGCGAGCATAATCGTTGATTGAACGGTCGGCGGCAAAGATGCCCGAGCCGGCGATGTTCATAAGCGACATTCTGTTCCATCTGTCAGCATCGTTGTGAAGGTCGATTGCGAGCTTCTGCTTGCTTCTGTAATCTGCAAAGTCAGCGAGAGCCATATAGGGGTCGTGATTAACGATTACACTGCTGATTTCGCCGAAGTTCTTTCCGCCGATGCCCTTGTTGATGAATTCGATTACCTGATGGATTTCAGCATTGTTGTTATAATAATTCATGGGAGTATAACCGCTGCGCTTGAGCTCGGTTACTTCCTTGGTGTTCATACCGAAGATAATGATGTTGTCAGCACCGACTGCCTCGTAAATTTCAACGTTTGCGCCGTCCATTGTGCCGAGGGTTACTGCGCCGTTCATCATCAGCTTCATATTGCCCGTACCGCTCGCCTCAGTGCCTGCAAGAGAAATCTGTTCACTGATATCTGCGGCAGGCATAAGTGCTTCAGCCATCGTGACGTTGTAGTCCTCCATATAAACAACCTTGAGTCTGTCTTTGACGTCGGGGTCGTTGTTGATGAGGTCGGCAAGCGAGCAGATGAACTCGATGATTTTCTTTGCCATATAATAGCCGGGAGCAGCCTTTGCGCCGAAAATATAGGTTCTGGGGTAGAAATCGGCATTCGGATTATCACAAATATCGAGATAATTGCCCATGATGTTGAGCACGTTAAGAAGCTGACGCTTATACTCGTGCAGACGCTTGATCTGAACGTCGAACACGGAATGAGTATCGAGCGCCTTGCCCGTGCGATTCTCTACGAATTTCGAGAACGCGATCTTGTTTTCGTGCTTGATACCGCGAAGTCTGTCAAGAACGGCGGTGTCGTTCTCGTACTTCATAAGGTTAGCAAGCTCAACGGGATTCTTGCGGTAGCCCGTGCCGATGGTCTCGTCAAGGAGAGATGCGAGTCCGGGAGAGGAATAGCACATCCACCGGCGATGCGCGATACCGTTTGTTACGTTGGTAAAGCGCTCGGGGTACATCTGATAGAAATCCTTGAAAATTGTATCAACAAGGATCTGCGAGTGGAGCTTCGATACACCGTTGATATGGTGCGAGCCTACAACCGCAAGATTTGCCATACGGACGCTTCCGTTGCAAAGGATGCTCATATTGCAAGTCGGATC
>JAZNUD010000069.1:0-3104 GCA_045592085.1 Acutalibacteraceae bacterium
AGGTGGTGATGCAACGTGAAACTGAATAGAGCTATGAAATCTCTTCTTGAACAATACCAGATTGACGATGTGCATCTTATCTCACAGGATAGTAGCTATCCCATCTGGCAAAAAGAAGATGCCATTGGAAGAAAGTATTGGGGTGTTTCCAATTTCTGTGGAATGGACAGAAAGCAGATTAAATCCACTCAGGATTTATCCCAACTTGAATGGGATGGAAACGAAATACATTTGGATGTCCAAACAGATGAGGGAGTAAAATCACTCCTCACCACAGCAGTAGGTATATTGCTATATTGGAAGAGAATTCTCGAATATCAATATCCTGAAACGCGGTTTTGCGTTTTTGCATCGTATGATAATGGCGATATGCTGATTTTGGATGAAGGCGAATTGCCGACCCGTTCGGTTACCCTTCGTTTTTGGGCAGATCGCGGAACCGACACAGTAATAAATTTAGATTCTTTTGACGATTGGGAACAACCTGCGATCGTTGGATATTGCAATTTTGCACCCCCTACTCACTAAATGCACCCCCTGAAATGACTTTGCACCCCCTTTGCTCAAGGGGGGTGCATTTGTATTAAAATTAAGGTTAGGCTTCAAACAAAAAACAGTCTGCAAAAGCGGGCTGTTTTTTGTTTGGGAGAATCGAAGCCCGTGCCGGGAACGTTCTTCTTGCTTTACGGCGAGTTTCGGAGTATAATACAAACAGGTGATAAAAATGTTTACTGCATTCAGACTCAACCGTATAATCGGAAAGGCGATTAAACAGACCGTTTCGGAGTTTGAAGGGAAATATCCTGAAATAATCTTCCATACCTTTTACGGTTCGGTTGATATTTCTCCGCGAAACCTTACGGTATGGTATATTTTCAAATCCGATTCGGATTTGGCTGCGGCGAGAGAATCGGGCTTCTGCGATAAGATTAAAGAAATGACGGTTGACAAACTCGTTTCTTCGGGCTATCCCGAGGAGGCGTTTGTGCCCGATGAAAAAGGAAAAACGGCGGCGGTGTGCTTCGCTTCTCAAGAGGACGTCGAAAGAAAAGCTGACGGAGATTACCGTCTTTATTTTCAGTGAGCAAACGGTCCGAAAAGAAAATATTATGTTCAAAAATTAACGGGGTGTTATTATGAAATTTGACGTAAACAAGCTGCAATGGACGAGAGAGCCTGCGGATTATTTCATATCCGACGGCAGAATCGAAATCATAACGAATCCGCATACCGATTTGTGGCAACGGACTTATTACCATTTCAGAAACGACAATGCGCCCGTTTTGCAGATGGAAACCGATGAAAAGTTTTTCTCTTTCACCGTCAGAACTCATTTTCAGAGCAAACACAGATTCGACCAGTGCGGAATCGTAATGTATCTCGACGGCGAAAACTGGCTCAAGGGCTCCGTTGAATATGAAAACGAAAGATTCCAGCATCTCGGCACCGTCGTCACCAATAACGGTTATTCCGATTGGGCAACAACCGAAATCGATGCAAGTATCAAGTCGATGTGGTACAGATTCAGCCGCAGAGAAGATGACTATTGCGTTGAATGCTCGGATGACGGCGTTACCTTCAGACAGATGCGTGTGTGCCATATGTTCAACGGCGGCGGAAAAATCCGTTTCGGCATTTATGCGTGCAGTCCCGAGGAATCGTCATTCACGGCAACGTTCACCGATATGGAAATCACGGAGTGCAAATGGCTTGCTCACGACGGTCAGCAGCCCGATGCCGATTGATGAGGCTATTTACTTAATATATAATAATGTATAAATCAACCCCTTTCTGCGGCAAAATAACCGTGAAAGGGGATTTTTTATGTGCACCGCAATTACGTTCAACGCCGATTGCTTTTATTTCGGCAGAAACCTCGATTTGTCATATCACTATAATGAATCCGTTACCGTAACGCCGAGAAGATTTCCGTTCCGATTCCGCAACGGCGAAAAAACGGATAATCATTTTGCAATAATCGGCGTAGCAACCGTTGCCGACGGGTATCCGCTGTATTACGATGCAACCAACGAAAAGGGCCTGAGTATGGCAGGGCTGAATTTCCCCGATAACGCTGTTTATCATCCCGAATCCGATGGAAAAATCAACGTTGCCCCGTTTGAACTGATTCCGTATATCCTCGGCAAATGCTCAACGGCAGACGAAGCGTATAATGAATTTGAAAAAATAAATGTGTGGAATATCCCGTTCAGCGAAAGCTTTCCGCTGTCGCCGCTTCATTGGATTATTGCCGATAAAAACCGATGCTTTACCGTTGAGCCGATGAGTAACGGTGTAAGGCTTTATGAAAATCCCGTCGGCGTGCTCACGAATAATCCGCCGTTTGATTATCATATGTATAACCTTTCAAATTATCTGATGCTCACGCCTGACGAGCCGCGGGGCAAATTCTGTGATTACGGAATCAGACCGCATTCACTCGGAATGGGGGCTATCGGGTTGCCGGGAGATTTGTCCTCGGCATCAAGATTCGTCAGGGCCGCTTTTGCAAAGACGTATGCACTTAAAGGTGAAAACGAATACGAAACCGTAAATCAGTTTTTCAGGATTCTCGGTTTTACGGAGCAGGTGAAGGGACTCAACCGACTTTCTGACAGCGAAAGCCAGTATACGGTTTACTCAAGCTGCTGCAATGCAGACAGGGGACTGTATTACTATACGACGTATGAACAGAGAGAAATCGTCTGCATCGATATGCAAAAAGAAGAGCTTGACGGTAAAAATTTAGCGTCATATCCGATGATAAAAAATAAAAAGTTTTTTCATCAGAACTGAAAAAACGCGTATTCTGATAAAAATTCAAAAAAGTTTTTCATAGAGTGATTTTATACATTTTAATCCTTATATATAAAACATTAATATAATTATCTTCGGTTGTCAGCGGATTTTATGCAACATCCCCAACGGATTAAGAAACACGCGGAATCGTTGACAAACAACACAAAAAATAATGAAAAAAGGTGTTGACAAAAGGTTAGAGATTTGGTAATATATCGGAGCGCTCTGAAATACAGCAGCGCACCGCACCTTGAAAATTAAACAACGAGAAGAAGAAAAAACCCTTGAAGATTAATTTGAGAGTA
>JAZNUD010000070.1:0-10849 GCA_045592085.1 Acutalibacteraceae bacterium
TCCTCAACGGTCTTACCAACAAAAAGGAATCCATCGAAAAGATGGCAGAATTCCTTCAGCCAGAAGGCATCGGTGAAAAGGGCGTTCAGTATAAGATGCACGACTGGGCATTCAACCGCCAGAGATACTGGGGCGAACCCATTCCGATCGTTCACTGCCCCGACTGCGGAATCGTTCCCGTTCCCTACAGCGAGCTTCCTCTCAGACTGCCCAAGGTTGACAACTTCGAGCCCGGCACAGACGGCGAAAGCCCGCTTGCAAAGATTGAGTCATATGTCAACTGCAGCTGCCCCAAGTGCGGCAAGCCTGCAAAGAGAGAAACCGACACAATGCCTCAGTGGGCAGGCTCATCCTGGTATTTCCTGCGCTATATCGACCCGCACAATACCGAGAGCTTCGCTGACAGCGATAAACTGAAGTACTGGATGCCCGTTGACTGGTATAACGGCGGTATGGAGCACGTTACAAGACACCTTATCTATTCAAGATTCTGGTATAAATTCCTCTATGACCTCGGTGAAGTTCCCGTTTCCGAGCCTTATGCAAAGAGAACGGCCCAGGGTCTTATCCTCGGTCCCGACGGCGAAAAGATGTCCAAGTCCAAGGGCAACGTCGTTGACCCCAACGAGGTTGTTGACCAGTTCGGTGCAGACGTTCTCAGAGCGTACGTTCTCTTTATGGGTGACTACGAAAAGGCTGCTCCCTGGAGCGATACCTCTGTTAAGGGCTGCAAGAGATTCATCGACAGAATCTGGGGTCTTACAGAAATGGTAACAGAGGGCGACAGCTATTCCAAGGAGCTTGAGAGCCTTATGCACAAGACCGTCAAGAAGGTCACAAGCGATATCGAAAACCTCAAGTACAACACGGCTATCGCAGCTCTTATGACTCTCACAAACGAGATTTATACAAAGGGCTCAATTAACAAGGCAGAGCTTAAAACATATATCACCCTGCTCAACCCCTTCGTTCCTCACGTTACGGAGGAAATCTGGCAGGTTGCAGGCTTTGAGGGTATGCTTAACCAGACAAGCTGGCCGACCTATGACGAGGCAAAGTGCGTTGACGATGAAATCGAAATCGCAGTTCAGATTAACGGCAAGGTCAGAGAGAAGCTCGTTGTTGCCGCAGATGCGGATAACGATACCGTTATCGCCGCAGCAAAGGCTCTCGGTAAGGTTGCCGAAGCTATTGAAGGCAAAACAGTAGTCAAGGAGCTCTACGTCAAGGGCAGACTTGTCAACATCGTTGTCAGATAACGGCTTTCAGCCCCGTTTTGCTTCCCGAAAAATTTTCATATTTTGGTGGTTGACAATTTGGGTCAAGCTGTTGTATAATACAGTTTAGTTATTATTAACAAATACCCTGTAACATCCGAGGGGAGGGAATATAAATGAGCCAGGTAAAGGTTAAGGAAGGCGAGTCACTCGAAAACGCACTCAGAAGATTCAAGAGACAGACTTCAAGAGACGGCGTTATTCAGGAAGTTCGCAAGAGAGAACATTACGAGAAGCCCTCTGTAAAGAGAAAGAAGAAGTCTGAAGCTGCTCGTAAGCGTAAGTTTAAATAATTAAATTTACAAAAGATTTAAGGCATTCCTTTGGGAGTGCCTTTTATTTTTAGTTTGGAATTTCCAATTCTTAAATAATTATAAAATATTTTAAAAACTATTTATTTCTCTTTTTTCTCCTGCTATAATGAAACAAAAAGGGGAAAATGCCCTGCAGGGCGTTACCGAAAGAGGAATATATATGTATAATATATTGATATGCGATGACGAGGCCGATATCCGCTCAGCGATCAGAATCTATCTTGAGGCGGACGGCCACACGGTTTTTGAAGCTGAAAACGGCAGACAGATGCTTGAAATTGTCAGAAAAGAAGAAATCCATCTTCTGCTGATGGATATTATGATGCCCGTTATGGACGGCATCCGTGCTCTCGCTTTGCTCAGGGAGTTTTCAAATATCCCCGTTATTCTCCTGACGGCGAAAACGCAGGATTCCGACAAGATTCTCGGTCTGAATGCGGGTGCGGATGACTATATAACAAAGCCCTTCAACCCCGTTGAGGTAACGGCGAGAGTCAAATCCCAGCTTCGCAGATATATGCGTCTGGGCGGCTCTTCGGCGCAGAGTGCGCCCGAGGCTGTGCTTTGCAACGGCGGCATCGAGCTTGACGTCAAGTCAAAAACCGTTATCGTTGACGGCGAGCCGATAAGCCTCACTCCGACGGAGTTTCTGCTTCTTAAATTCTTTATGGAAAATCAGGAGCAGGTATTTTCACCCAAGGAAATCTACCGCAGGGTTTGGAATGATGACCCCCTCGGCGCGGAAAACACGGTTACGGTGCATATCCGCCATCTGAGAGAGAAAATCGAAATCAATCCTGCCAGCCCCGATTATCTTAAGGTTGTCTGGGGTCACGGCTATAAAATGGAAAGCAAGCCTGCGCCGCGAGGCGAAAAACAATAAGCAATCAAGAGGAGGAGTTCCGTGGGCAGCAATATGCGCTCTGATACAGACCGCACGTCTGCGATTATCATTCTGATATGTATGGCGATGATTGCGGTCGGCTGTGTGCTTGGCATATCTTATCTTGTTGAATATAATTTCTATGAAGAGGGTGACGGCGGCAGAACTGCAAAAACCGTCGCCTTCCAGCTTTATTCGCTTGATGACCTTGAGCAGGCACAGGATTATTACAGCTGCTTCTATGAGGACGAGGACAGCTACAGACTGAATTATTATAAAGACAGGTTTTCGTCGGACAGAACAAACTTTATGTTTTACGTCACCGATAACAGCGGAGTTGTTTATTACACAAATTCCAAAGCAGGTGCAGATGGCGTTGAAAAGGAATTTTCCGCCGCAGAATACGGAGGAAGCTCCAGCTTTTTTATCTATGACGAAAAAGGAAAAACCATACCGCTGAGGATAAACTATTATGTTTCCGCACTCGGAGAATCTTCGGTCAACGATAAATATTCAAGCGCATTCCGATGGATTGAAATTGCGGATTCGCTCAAATATATGCTGTTTCTTGCTCTTGCGGTGGCGGCGGTTGTGATTATCATTATGCTGTCGCTGATAACGATAAATGCGGGAACCAAAGAGAATGAATCGGGCGAGGTTGAGCCGGGATTCATTGATAAAATTCCGTTTGATATCTGTCTGCTTTTCCTTGTTGCGATTGTGGGCATAGCCTGGGTAATTATGGGTCTGACTATGGCAGGCGACGTCGGAATGGTGCTCAATAACGTTATTATCCTGATTCTGTTTGTTGCGCTGATTCTGATTCTTATGACGTTTTTGCAGACTCTTTCAGTCAGAGTAAAAATGGGCAAGCTCTATAAAAACACGCTTGTTTACAGAATTATAAGAAAATTCAAAAGAAAAACACCGAGAAATCTGAGAAAAAGAATTTTTAAAGAAATCAGTTTCTTTAAAAAAATGTGCATAGGCATTGCTCTTTACATCATTGTTGAGGCGGCAATTCTCCTTGCGATGGTCTATCTCGGCATCATCGGTGAGGTCTTTGCGCCGATGAGTGTGCTCGGAATGTTTCTTGTTGTGTGGGCACTTTCAAGACTTATTCTTATCCCGATTATCGCTATGATTGCCATTAACCTCAACTATATCAAAGAAGAGGGTCAGCGTCTTGCGGAGGGTGTGCTCGGCGACGAAATTGCAGGTAAGCTTACGATTGCCAGCTTCAGGGCTCACGGCAAAAACCTTGACCAGATCAAAAGGGAAATCAACAAGGCTATGGAGCAGGAAATCAAGAGCGAAAGGCTCAAGACCGAGCTTATAACCAACGTTTCCCACGATATCAAAACTCCCCTCACGTCGATTGTAAGCTACGTCGATATTCTCCGCAGAGAGGAAACAACCGAAGAGGAAAGAGAAAAATATCTTGAAATTCTCTCCCGTCATACGAAGAATCTGAATATTCTGCTCGATGAGCTTATCGAAGCTTCGAAAATCAGCTCGGGTAACATTGAAATCGAGCTTTCCAGAATCAGTATGAACATCATTATCAGCCAGACCGTTGAGGAATTTGCCGATAAGCTCGAAAAGAATGCACTTCTTCCGAGAATTTCAATGCCCGATGATGACGTTTACGTTATGGGCGACGGAAGATGGATATGGCGCATTCTTTCAAATCTTCTCAACAATGCGTGCAAATATGCCGCACCCGATACCGACGTTGAGATTGACCTTGAGGCGGTTGACGGAAAAGCAATTCTCCGCATTATCAACGAAGCGAAAGCAGAGATAACCGTTGACGCTCAGGAGCTGACCGAAAGATTTGTCAGAGGCGACAGCTCCCGTCATACCGAGGGAAGCGGTCTGGGCCTTTCGATAACAAAAATTCTTGCCGAGCTTCAGGATGCTCAGCTTGAGGTTGAGGTTGACGATGAGCAGAGATTTATTGCGAAGCTGATTTTTGACGTTTCAGAGGAGAAAACCGAACCTAAAAAGAAAAAATCGCACAGCGGAGGAAAAAACAAGTGAAAATAAAATTAATTGCGGCGGCTGTGCTGATTCTGACAGTATCGCTCCTTGTTGCCTGCTCCGATGAAAAAACGGAGCCGACAACGCTGCTTCAGACAACAACTTCTGCGATAACAACGACCCTGCCCGTAACAACCGAGCCCGAAACGCTCACAACGGAGCAGGAAACAACCTCTGAGATTGAATCAACAAAGCTTTCAAAGCCTGCAACAACGGTCAAGGTAACCAAGCCAGCCGTTACCGTGGCAGGCAGGGTTTATACCGATAATACCGTTGAAAGAGTCCGCGGAAAATACGGCGTAATCATCAACAAATATAAAAAAATCTATTATCAGATGATTGACGGCGAAAAGGTCATCGTTGATTCAGAGTATACGAGCTACTCATATATCCGCAGGGAATATGAAGCAAGCTATGACGAGCTTCTTCCTGCCGCAAGAGAAAACAGAAGCGAATACAGCGGATATATCAGCGAAATTCTGAAGATTCTTAACGGCTACAGAGCAGAAAAAGGTGTCGCTCCCCTGCGTCTGAATGACAAGCTGACGGTTATGTCCTGCGTCAGAGCAGAGGAAATTGCGTGGTCGGGCGTGCAGGGTCACAAAAGACCCGACGGAAGAAAATGCTTCTCGATTTTCAAGGAAGCAGGTTTTGAAGAGGGCACCGCAGGCGAAAACCTCGGCTACGGCTTCTGGACACCCGAGGAGGTCTGTCAGGCGTGGAAGGATTCAAGGACACATTATAACAACATAATCAACCCGAAGTTCAAGCAAATCGGTATCGGCGTTGCCGCTGACCCCGATGAAAGAGGAAAACTTGTCTGGGCAACACATTTTCTGAGTGAATAATTACTGCAAAATAAAAAGGAGCTGTCTCACTAATGTTGCGAGGCAGCTCCTTTTATTCTTTTTCAAACTTTATTATATCACCGACTTCACAGTCAAGGGCATAGCAAAGCGCATCAAGAGTTTTGGTGCTGATTGCTTCGCCCTTTTTCATGCGATGAAACGTATTGGCAGAAAACCCTTGCTTGAAAATGAGATTATATTCGGTTATTCCCTTTTTGAAAAGTGTATCATAAAAAGGCTTATAACTAATCAAATTAACCACCAAAATAATACTATCATACTCAAACTCTTGACTATACTTAAAATATTGAGTATAATTAGAATACTTAAATTATGTTGGAGGTTATCATAATGAAAAAACTATTGGCTTTATTTGTTTCGTTTGCGCTTATCATCGGACTTACTGCTTGCTCACTGCAAAAGGATAATTCCGTGTCGCAGGACAACGGCAAAGAAGAGACTTTGGCAGAGAATACTGCAGAAACAGTAAACATTGGCGACACCGTCAAGGTTGGAGACATCACCGTGAAATTCACCTCATATGAATGGGCAGACGTTATCAAACCGTCGGATACCGAGAATGCTTTAAGAGTTTATCCGAACCAGGAGGGCGAAAAATATTTTGTAGTCAGAGGAACGGTTGAAAACAATGGAAAGAATGCGTATGATTTTGACGGTATAGGCCCTTTCGGCGACCTGACTATAAACGACCATTATGAGTTTACTTTATGGGCCACAGAGGAGACGTTGGACGGTAAGAATTTCGTTGGTGATTATGATCGTCTTATGCCTTTGCAGTCAAGGGGATTCATCTTGTATGTAAACATAAATGATGAAGTATATAATCTTGCGGAAACAGTCAGATTGGATTTTGAGCTTTCTGATAACGAGGGTACAGAAAAACCTTACACAATGATTTTACCTGTCCGGAAGTAAGAAAACAATATTTTGTGGTCTGAGAACTTTATCGACAGTCAAAAAAGGCAGAAGCTAAGCTTCTGCCTTTTTTGTATATTGGATACCTTTATGCCTTCTTTTTCTTGGAAAGAATGATGTTAACGAGAATACCGAGGATAAGAGCAGTTGCGATTGACGTAATCTGAATCTTGCCGAAGTTGAGAGCCAGACCGCCGATACCTGCGATGAGAATTACGGAAACTACGAAGAGATTTCTGTTATCTTCAAGATTAACCTTCTGCACCATCTTGAGACCGCTGACTGCGATGAAGCCGTAAAGAGCCATGCAGATGCCGCCCATTACGCAGGAGGGGATTGAGTTAACGAAAGCAACGAAGGGGGAAACGAACGCAATGAGAATTGCGAGCACTGCGGCGGTGATGATTGTTGCAACGGAAGCGTTGCCTGTGATTGCAACGCAGGCAACGGATTCGCCGTAGGTTGTGTTGGGGCATCCGCCGAAAACGGCACCGACCATTGAGCCTACGCCGTCACCGAGAAGAGTTCTGTGGAGACCGGGCTCCTTGATAAGGTCTTTTTCAATGATGGAAGAAATGTTTTTGTGGTCAGCGATGTGCTCTGCAAAAACAACGAAGGCAACGGGAACGTATGCCATTGCAAGCGAGCCGATGTATGCGCCGTCAATTTCTTTGATTCCCTTGAGTGCGTTGACAAAGGTGAATTCGGGGAACTGGAAGAAGGTGTTGATTGTTACTCCGTCTGCCCAAAGAGCGGTGATGGGGGAGAAATCAATAACCTTGAGGGCGTCGATGCCTGCTGCATTGCCGATAACGGTGAATACTGCGGAAACGGCATAGCCCGAAAGAATACCGATGATAAAGGGAATGAGCTTTGCTGTTTTCTTGCCGAAAACGGAGCAGAGCATTGTTACAAGCAGGGCGACAAGACCGCAAAGAACGGCGATAAGTGTGTGACCGCCTGCGGGAGCCTTCTGAAGGTCGCCGACTGCGTTGCCTGCAAGGGAGAGACCGATGATTGCAACTGTGGGACCGATAACCTGCTTGGGCATAAGCTTGTCAATCCAGTTAACGCCTGCAAACTTAACGATTGCGGCAATTACTACGTAAACGAGACCGGCAAAAGCTGCGCCGATGATGAGACCTGCATAGCCTGCCTGAGCCGAAACAGCACCTGCAAAAGCAGCCGCCATTGAGCCGAGGAAAGCAAAGGATGAACCGAGGAAAACGGGGCTTTTTGCCTTGGTGAAAAGGATGTAAACGAGAGTACCGATACCGGCACCGAGAAGTGCGGCGGCAGGGCTCATCTGAGCCGTGAACTCCCAGGTTACGGCACCGCTTTCGATAGCTGCGAGAACGTTGCCGTTTGTGATAACGGGAACAACGAGGGTTGCCGCCATAATAGCAAGAAGCTGCTGGAAGGCAAAGACGATGAGCTGACCGAATTTGGGTTTGTCTTTGATGTTGTAGACGAGTTTCATTTTTTGACCTCCATATTGAATTGTTAAGGTTTTGCCAGATAATATTTTATCACCATAAACTGATGTTGTAAACCCTTTTCGGTCATATTGCGACACAATGTTTGAGCAAATTTATTGTTTAAAATGTATATTTCAAGGCTTAATTATGATATGTTACAAAAAAATTTTATCCGCTTGACAATATGAATCTGTTGTGATATACCTTAATAGGTTTAAATAATAAAAATAAAAGGAAATCAGGCGAAACAAATGGAAACTTTACTTTGTCTTTCAATCGCACTTGCGGCAGGCTTGTTTATGAGCCGTCTCACAAAGCTGCTCAATCTGCCGTCAGTAACCGCCTATCTTATTGCAGGCATAATTGTGGGTCCCTATTGTCTCGGAAGATTCGGCATTTCCGGTCTCGGTTTTATTTCAAGCGAAAACGTCAAGGAGTTTGAAATCATCTCAAACGTTGCCCTCGGATTCATTGCGTTTGCAATCGGCAATGAATTCAGACTCTCGCAGTTAAAGCAGGTCGGCAAGAAGGCAACCTTTATCGGTATCTTCCAGGCTGTTGTTGCAACTCTCTGCGTTGACGCCGCACTCATCGGTCTGCATTTTGTCCTCGGTGACAAGCTCCCCCTTCCCATGGCAGTCACTCTCGGTGCCGTAGCAGCCGCAACGGCTCCTGCAGCAACGCTTATGGTTGTCAGGCAGTATAAAGCGAAGGGCAAGCTCACCGATTTGCTTCTTCCCATCGTTGCCATTGACGATGCCGTCGGTCTGATTATTTTTGCGGTATCCTTCGGCATTTCAAAGGCTCTTATTCACGGCGAATTCAACCTTATCTCAATTATTCTTGAGCCGATTCTTGAAATCGTATGCTCGCTTGCACTCGGTGCACTTATGGGCGTGCTTTTCACCTTCTGCGAAAAGTTTTTCAGCTCAAACAGCAAACGTCTTTGTCTTTCAATAACCTTTGTTATCTTTACGGTTGCGCTTTCGATGATCAAGTTTGAGGTCGGCGGAGTTCACATAGGCTTCTCGACACTCCTTGTATGTATGATGCTCGGAACGATGTTCTGCAATCTCTGCGATTTTTCGGCGGAAATTATGGAAAAAACCGATAAATGGACCAATCCGATTTTCACTCTTTTCTTTGTTCTCAGCGGTGCGGAGCTTGAGCTTAACGTATTTGCTGATGCGGCAATCGTCGGAATCGGTGTGGCATATATTATCAGCCGTTCAATCGGAAAATATTTCGGAGCCTATGCGAGCGCAAAAATCTGCCGTTGCGAGAAGAAAACGACGAATTATCTCGGCATCACTCTTCTTCCGCAGGCGGGCGTTGCTCTCGGAATGAGTGTAACGGCAATGGAGCTCGGCGAGGTTGGCAATCTTATCAGAAATATCGTTCTCTTCTCCGTTCTGATTTATGAGCTTGTCGGTCCTACGCTCACAAAAATCGCCCTCACGAAAGCGGGCGAAATCGAGCCCAAGCAGCCTCATCATCACAGAAAGAACAGAGCTGCACCCGCAAAGGTGTGAATTTAAAAGGAAAATCCCGCGTTTTGCGGGATTTTTTGTTTTTTATAGTGCATTTATGAAAAATGTGTGATATTATATTATTATTCCTTAAAGAAAAGGCGGTAAAATTATGAAAAAAATAATTTCTGCTCTGCTTTGCGTTGTGATTATTTTCACAACCTGCGCATTCGGTGTTTCGGCCTACGTCAAGGAAGGCAGCGAAATATCCGATTATCCCGTGGTTATTGTGCCCGGCTACAGCGCAACAACTCTTTATATCGGCGACAGCTTCGAAACAGGCAAAAAGGTATGGGGTCTTGATTTTGACTACGTTCTCGACAGAGTTATTGCGAGAATCGTTGACCTGGGCATCGGCCTTGGTGCAATGACCGTCGGCAACGCAAAGGTGATTGCAAAAACTCTCGGCGAAGAAATGCGTGCTCTGTTTGAGGATATCCGTTGCAATCCCGACGGTACGAGTGCATATGACGTAAAGAGAAAATACGTTACCGCCGAGGAAAGCAACAGTGCATATATGCTTGAACATATGACGGATACCGACGACAGACACGAGCAGGATATCGCAGGTGCGATTGAAGAATACGTCGGCATCGAAAATATTTTTAATTTCACAAGTGATTTCAGAATGGGTGCGGAGCATTGCGCAGGCCTGCTTCACGAATTCATTCAGGACGTCAAGAGATATACGGGCAAGGATAAGGTCAACATTATCGCCGTCAGCCACGGCGGTCAGGTAACAGCAACCTACCTCAGTCTCTACGGTCATTACGGCGACGTTGATAATGCCGTGCTTACCGTCCCCGCAATCGGCGGCGCAGGTATTCTTTACGATGCATTCAACTGCGAAATCGATTTTGATGAAGAATGCCTTATCCGTTTTATCGAGCACGGAACAAGAAGCGAAGAGGATTATAACTGGCTCGTCAAGGCGCAGCAGCTCGGTTTTGTTGACAGTATTCTTGAAGCACTTATTCCCGAAATTTTTCCGTCTCTGGGTTACTGGGGCAGCCTCTGGGATTTCTGCCCTGCCGATAAGTATGAGGCAATAAAGAAAAAGCTTCTTGATGCAGAGGAAAGCGCTCCGCTGATTGAAAAGAGCGACCGTTTCCACTATGAAATCCTCCCCACAATGGGTGAAAAGCTTCAGAAATGCATTGATGATTACGGTATGAATATCACTATCATTGCAGGCACAGGCAACCGCATTGTTACGGGTCTTATGGAAAATTCCGACGGAATCATCACAACGAATGCTTCAACGGGCGCATTCTGTGCACCCTACGGAGAGAGGTTTGCAGACGGATATGTTCAGAAGAATCCCTGTGACGGCAAAAACAAGGTAAGCCCCGATATGGATAAAGTCGGAGGCCAAGCGGTCTTAGGAAGACAAGGGTTAAGGGCAACTCCTTGGCCCACAGAACGACATGGCTACGATCCGACTTGCGCATTCTGTGCACCCTACGGAGAGAGGTTTGCAGACGGATATGTTCAGAAGAATCCCTGTGACGGCAAAAACAAGGTAAGCCCCGATATGGATA